>JAGXST010000001.1 GCA_018335555.1 Actinomycetota bacterium
CGACCTTCCGGGGGAGGGGGCGGCCCGATCGGAGGCACACGGAGGGGTTTCGGCCCCGACGTCCGGTCGCGGAAAACCTCCCAGGAGGCGTCGATTCGCCGCGGCGGTCATCCGCTCAGTAGACAACGTGCCGGTCAGCCGTACCGACCGACCACGGCCCCAACGGCGGTATGTCGCGCCTGATCTTCCGGGGGGCCCCACGCCACGAGGCGAGGGCCCCCCGGACTCATGTCTTGGGCTGGGTCCCCTTTCTCGCTCGCTTCGCTCGCTCGTTGCCCAGATTCTGGGCTGGGTCCCCTTTCTCGCTCGCTTCGCTCGCTCGTTGCCCCCCAGCCCGGCCGGGCTGAGCCTTCCGCTGTCTTGCGTGGCGGGTGACGCTCTGGTACGAAGCGCGCCCGTCCGCCCCGCCGGGGTGGCAGGAACGGCGCAGGAGCACCCCCGTGGCAGCTCGCAAGGGCACGTCCGACAAGGACGAGGTCCTCGTCGACGACCTCGTCGACGACCTCGACGAGACCGAGGTCGCCGACGACTTCGACGACGACGAGGGCGACGAGGCACTCGACGACGACGCCTTCGACGAGGACGACCTCGTTGCGGACGACGATCTCGAGGCGGACGAACCGATCGACGAGGACGAGGATCTCACCGTTCCCGTGCCGCCCGAGGACGGCGACGAGGACGAGGAGGAGCCCGCCGTCCTGCCCGCCACCGTCGCCTTCGACGACGACGACGCCGAGATCGTCGCAGCCGTGGCAGGCGACGAGGACGAGGACGACGAGGACGAGATCGAGGGCGTGCGCGAAGGCGAGTTCGTCTGCCGGTCGTGCTACATGGCCAAGCGCGAGACGCAACTCGCCGACTCGGAGCGCATGCTCTGTCGCGACTGCGCCTGACGCCGGCGGTGGTGCTCGCCCCGGCACTGGCGGCAGGCGCCGGCCTCGCGGTGCTGGCATCGCATCCGCCGCTGTCCTGGTGGTGGCTGTCGTTCACGGCGCCGGCGCTGCTGTTGGCCGCCCTGGACGTCGATGCCACCGTTGCGGCCCGCACCGGGCGCCGGCCCCAGCCGTTCCGACTCGGGCTGTTGACCGGGCTGGCCACGTTCGGACCGATGCTGTCGTGGCTGATCATGCCGGCCGGCACCCTCGGCTGGGCGTTGCTGGCCACCGTGCAGGCGGCCTTCTTCGGTCTGCTCGCCGTCGTCGTGCGGCCGTTGCTGCGCTCGGTCTGGCTACCCCTGGCCGCTGCGGTGGCCTGGACCGGCGTCGACGCCTGGCGTGCGATCTGGCCGCTCAACGGCTTCGAGTGGGGCGCCGTGGCCTACGCCCACGTCGAGGGGTCGTGGCTGCTGCCCGTGGCCCGACTGGTCGGAGGCCGGGGAATCACCCTGTTGGTGGTGGCCATCGGCGCGGCCGCGTACGTCGTCGTGCGGGACACGGTCGAAGGACTCCGCGCGCGAGAGAGCGGACCCGTCGAGCATGCCGTCGCCGGTGCCAGGGCACCGGTGCTGGTGCTGGTCGGCGCCCTGCTCGTCTCGGTGGTCGCGACCATCGAGCCACCGGCACCGACCGGCAGCCTCGACGTGCTCGCCGTCCAGGGCAACGACATCCGCCACTGGGAGGAGCAGGTCGACGACCCGTCCTTCCGGATCACGACACAGATGCGCGACCTGACCGTCGAGGCCACCCGCGAGGGCGTACCACCACAGTTGACGGTGTGGCCCGAGGCCAGCGTCGACACCGACCCGTACAGCGAGCGGGGCGCCCGCTTCCTGCCCCTGCTCGAGGAGGCAGCCGCCACCTCCGAGCACCTGCTCGCCGGTATGAACCTCGACGGCCCCGATCCCCGGACCGGGTTCTGGCGGACCCAACTGCTCGTCGACACCGACGCCGGGGAAGCCGGCCGCTACGACAAGCGCCGGGTCGTCCCGTTCGGGGAGTACATCCCGATGCGCACGTTCCTGGACTGGTTCCCACCGCTCGAACAGATCCCCCGGGACATCCTGCCGCACCCGGAGGCCCACAACGTCGAGGTCGGTGACGTCCCCGTCGCCGTGCTGATCTGTTTCGAGACGCTGTTCACCTCGGTCAACCGCACCAACATCCTCACCGGGGAAGAGCCGGCGCAACTGATCGTGGCGGCCACGACCGACGCCTCGTTCGGCCTCAGCGCCGAGCCCTACCAGCACCTCGCACAGAGTCGGTTGCGCGCGGTGGAAACCGGACGCTGGGTCGTGCACGCGGCCCTGTCGGGCGCGTCGGCGTTCGTGGACCCCGACGGCCGTGTCGAGGACATGACCGACCTGTTCACGACCGCGACGATCCGTCGCGAGGTGCCACTGGTCGAAGGCTTCACCCCCTACCTGCGCATCGGCGACGTACTCGGGTGGCTCACCCGGGCCGGCCTGCTCGCACTGTCGGGCTTCGCCCTGTGGCAGCGGCGCCGCGCGGTGACGCCGGGGGCGCAGCCGTGAGGACGCTGGTCGTGGTCCCGACCTACGAGGAACGCGGGACGATCGCGGAACTGCTGGATGCGTTGCGGGGCCTGCCCGGCCGGCCCGACGTGCTGGTGGTCGACGACGCGAGCCCGGACGGCACCGGAGCCGTCGCCGACGACCACGCTGCCCGGGATGCCGGGGTCCACGTCCTGCACCGCGCGGACAAGTCGGGACTCGGCCCGGCGTACCGTGCCGGCCTGCGGTGGGGCCTCGACCGCGGCTACGAGATCCTGGTCGAGATGGACGCCGACCTCTCGCACGACCCTGCGCAACTCCCGCGTCTGCTCGACGCGGTGGCGGACGCCGACCTCGTCATCGGATCGCGCTACGTCGGGGGTGGTGACGTCCGTCAGTGGACCGCGGGCCGCCTCGCGCTCTCGACCTGGGGCAACCGCTACGTGCGCGGTCTGACCGGTCTGCCCGTCCGCGACGCGACCAGCGGATTCCGGGCCTTCCGTGCACCCGTGTTGCGCAGCATCGCCATCGACGGGCTCACCTCCGACGGCTACGCCTTCCAGGTCGAGACGGCGTTGCGCGCCTGGCGTGCGGGGTTCACCCTCGTCGAAGTGCCGATCACCTTCGTCGAACGGCGCGAGGGCGCGAGCAAGCTGTCGCGCCGCGTGGTCGCCGAGGCCGCCTGGCGGGTCCCCACCTGGGGAGTCGGGTCCGCGCTGTCGGGGCGCCGTCCCCGTGGCGTCCACCCCAGTTCGGTCGCCAACCCCCGGACCGGCGGCGCGTCACCGCCCCCGCCGCGGACCCGCTAGCCTCCGGCCCGCGCGCCGGGGCCCCGTCGTCCAGCGGCCTAGGATCCCACCCTTTCAAGGTGGTGACGCGGGTTCCCGATAGCGCATTTGGGTCACCAAGCACAGACAACCCGCCGGTATTTTTCGGCGGCACATCACGGCCCCGTCGTCCAGTGGTCCAGGATGCCTCCCTTTCAAGGAGGTGACGCCGGTTCGAACCCGGTCGGGGCTACGCATAGCGGCCCGTCCTCGCAGCCCGAGGGCGGGCCGCCTTGCTTGCCGCGCCGGCTCGTGTCGCAGCGGTACGGCACAGTTCCTCGGTCAATCGACGCGAGGAAGGCTTCATGGCCAACGCCGCAATCGACGATCCCGGTCGCGAGTGGAGGCGCCGCCGTCGCTCTCTGCGGCCCGACCGGTTCGGGCGGCATGAGGGCGAGCTGGCCGAGGTCGTCGCTCGCTGCACGGCAGCCGGCATCGAGTTGCGCACGGTCTCTTGACCACAACTGTAAGCCCGGTTTACAGTGACAGTTGTCCCGAGCAAACGAGCCACCGTGACTGTCCCGCCCGACCTCGAAGGTGAGCTCCGCGACGTTCGGCGCCGGCTCGAGGAGCACGAACGCGGGCGGGCCCGGTTGATCGGCCAACGCGACGAGCTAATCCGGCGTGCATCTGCTGCCGGGGGGTCGTTGCGCGAGGTCGCTGATCTTGTCGGGCTGTCGCACATGGCGGTGCGTGACGTGCTTCGGAGGGAATAGCCGTACGACGAGGTGTGCGTCGGCCCGGGCTTGGACCCCGAGCCGACGCGAAGCCACCAGCTACGAAGGAGCTGATGACCATGACCAACGCTACACACAACGCCGCTGTACCAGCGGCACTCATCGGTGAGGAAGATCTCGCCTTGTACGCCGACATGACGGCGAGAGGCGTCGGCGGAGTTCTCGCCGGCCTGTATGACGAGGTCGCCGAGGAAAAGACGATCGGCCACAGCATGGACGGCGGCGACGACATGGTGACGCACCTGGCACGCCTCGGGTGGGTCGCCGACCGTCTGCGGTGGCTGTCCGACCGTGAGGAGCGGGCATGGTCCGCGCTCGCACGTGCCACCGCTGACGACGATTCACTGGAGGCGGGATCGTGAGCCGGTCGGAGGACCTTCACGCTCAGCTCTCCGAAGCGCACCGCGCAGACGATCGCGATCACGGCACCGATGCCTGGCGGCAGCGGCGCCACGCCCGCCAGCGCGATCTTGTGCTGTCCGCGGCCGGTATCAGCATCGACGACCTGGACGAGGCCGCCCGCCGGTTCGTTGATCGGGCCGCGTCCTTCTGGGATGTGCCCGAGATCGTTGGCCTCGCGACGCTGCTCGTGGTGACGCGTGGACCCGTCGAGGCTGAACCTGGAAGTGTGGCCGGGCGGCCGCCATGCCTCCTCGCACGGCAGGAGGCGCTGCTGGCAGCCCTGACCGACCAGCAACTCACCGACCTCGCCGGAGCAACGCACGTCCTCGGTGCCGCGCTCGACGAGGATCAGCAGAGGGTGCTGGGCTACACCCTCGGCATATTGATCGCCTGCGAGAGGTCCCGTCGGCGTCAGCTTGTCGACAACGCTCGGGTCGCGGTCGACGCCAACGGGCACGAGGTCAGCGTCGGCTACGACGAGGTGGCTGGCGACCGCGGAGAGGGATGGTCCGCGTACTGCTCCTGTGACACCGATCTGCATGCCAGGAGCGAGGAGCCGCCTTACGTGTCCGAGACCTCGGCTCGCCGGATCGCTGGTGCACATGCCGCCGATCATGGTGGCCGGTGGGCCGATCACTGATAGAGCAACGGCCACCGGAGCTGAGTCGAACCCATCCCGACCTACGAACGTGCGCCGGACCGGAATGCCGGCGGCGCCGGGGCGAGGCACCAGCACAGGAGAAGACCATGAGCAACGCTACAACCCTGGTCGGACATCCCGACGACGAGCCGCCTCGGCGGCGGTGGCTGCAAGCCGTGACGGACGCGCCGGGTCCGACGTCGAAGGCGCTGTACGCGCCGTTCGCCGGCTACCTGGAAGGGATCGGGCTGGCCGACCGGACCGTTGGCATCTACACCGGTCACCTGCGACGCGCTGACACCTGGCTGCGGGAGCGCGCCGGGGTTCCGATCGAGGCGGCCACGCCAGCTCAGGTGCGAACGTGGGCCGACTCGTTGCCGAACTCGTGGTCGACTCGTCGGCAGGCGCGAACGATGCTGCACCACTGGCAGACCTGGACCAACCATCCGCTCGACCTGTCGGCTGCGGTGCGGGTGCCACGCAAGCCCAAGATGCAGTCGAGGGCGCTCGACGACCGTGAGGCGGCCCTGCTCGAGCAGGCTGCACACCGTGCTGGCCGGCGAGGGCTGGCGGTCCTGCTCGGCCTGTACCTGGGGATGCGCTGCTCGGAGATCGCGGCTGCGAGCTGGACCGGCTACGACGGTGCGCACTGGTCGTGGCAGCGGGCCAAGACCGGTGATCTGGCCCGGCTGCCCGTGCATCCGCGTCTGCAGGCGGCGGTCGACCAGACCGAGCGGTGGGGGCCGTACCTGTTCCCGTCGAACACCCACGATCCGGCCCGGGCCCCGCACGTCGCGCCGCAGACGATCTGGGACTGGATCGTGAAGATCGGCGAGGCGGCGGGCGTCGGGCACGTGAGCACGCACCAGCTTCGGCACACCTCGATCACGCGTGTGGTGGACAGCATGGGCATCCGCGTCGGGCAGGAGTGGGCTGGGCACCGTGATCCGCAGGTCACCGCCGGCTACTCGCGGGTGACGCAGCAGAGGCTCCATCAGGCCATGCAGACGCTGGCCTGGCCCGGCGACCTCCACGACGAGCACGGCACGGCCGCGGGCGCGGCCGCCAACGATTTCGTGGGCGAGGCCGGTCACGCGGCCGATGAGGGCTCGCCATGACCGGCCGGGCACCGACAGGCTGGTTTGAGAGGCAGGCCGCCGAGGCGCTCACACGGCTCAGCGACGACGAACTGGCGGCCGCGCAGGACGCGCTCGACCGCACGATCTACGACCTCGACGTCGAGGGACACCAGGCGGCCGCGGAGTGCCTGATCGTGATCGGCCGGCAGCTCGCCGACGAAGGGCTGAAGCGTGAGGAGTACGCCGACGACGCCAGGATCGAGATCGACCACGACGGGCACAGCATCTACGTGGACCGCGACGTCGCCGGGTGGATGGTCCTGTGCCTGTGCACCGCCGCGGGGCCGTTGCCGCCCGGGTACATGGCCACGCGAGACGAGGCCGTCACGGTCGCACGCCGCCACGCGGCCGATACCGGCGGCCAGCTCAATGTCGAGCCGTGATGCGGTGGCGCGTCTACGTTGCACCGACAGGGGCAAAAGGGGCTCAGTGGACTCGACGGCGTTGGCAGCCTGGACAGGCGCAGCCAGTGGCGTCCTGGCGCTCGGCTGGCAGGTCATCGATCGGTTCGCGTCTCGGCGGCCTCGACTGCGGCTCCACGGTGTGGACGTCTCGCAGGGTGTGATCGGTGCTATCGACCGGATGCCGATCACCGCCGAGACGTTCGAGGTTCAGGTCGTGAACCGCGGGACCGTGACCGTCACCGTTGACCGAGTCTCGGTCGAGCGCCCTCTGCCGGTTCGAGCGCGGTTCGTGGAGATGTGGCACGACGGCGAGGGGCACGTTGTCCTGCAGGATGGGGAGGCGGCCCGCTACAGGGTCGCGATGGACGCACTCGAGGACGATGAGGTCGACCGAATGAAGCCCATCAAGGTTCACGTGCACCTGGCGTCAGGCGACGTGTTCGTGTCGACCTCGTTCGCGCTGCGCTGGTCGATGGCTGAAGGCCCACCGCGACCGGAGTTGCAGCGGGTGCGGAATCGTTGATCCGCCGTGTCCTTCTACGTGGTGGTGACCGTCGCGAGGGCGACGGCCAGCGTGCCAACGGCACATAGCGTGGTGAGGATCGTGAGCCACAGGGTCACTCTGCCCGAGCGCTGAGTCGCACGCATGTCGGTCGCGATTGCTTCGAGATGGTCGACGGCAACGCCGAGCTGTTCGCTGGTCCTGCCAAGCCGGTTGGCTACGTCTGCGGTGCTCTCGGCCGTACGTCGGGTGTTGACGTTGAGCTCGTTGACCGGAGTGGCGCCGCGGACAGCGTTCATCCGGTCGATCTGACGAGCCCTGCTGACGTCGGGCTCGCGGTTCTGACCTGTCGGCATCCGGGGCCCTTTCGCGTCTGATGCGGCGATCGGCCCGTGGAGCCGACCGCGGTGTTGGGGAGCACGGTCCGGGCCGCGCCGTCGGTTCGAGTCAGGCCGGGTCCATCTCGCTTTCGGCGTCGCTCTCGTCCGCGCTTGGCGCCGCGCCATCGAGGTGGTCGCGAAGGCTGGCCACCCGGCTCGGCAGAAGAAGTAGGTACTCAACGAATGCCTCGACCAGCGCGAGTAGTTCGTTGGCCAGCGGTTCGTCGGCGAGGATCTCCGTGTCGAAGTGGGCGCCGACGTTGCCGCCCTGCCTGACGGTGTGTGCAGTGTCCATCAGGGGCCTGGTCAAGTCCACGGTGCTGGCCAGCTTCTCGATGAGCTGTTGCAGCCTGTCGGACGTTGTCGCACCACGGTCTTTGAGTAGATGCTTGACCAGCCCCTCAAGCGTGCGGCGTGCCTCGGAGACGGCGGCGCTCCAACGCCCGTCGCGCAGGCTGCCGGCGGCGTCGGTGTACGCCTGGCGAAGCGCCGGATGCAGGACCCCAAGTGCGTCGGCGACTGCTTCGTTCGTGGCGTGAAGTGCCTCTGGTGACGGGTGTGCCCACAGCCAGTTGCGCGACTTCGTCGACGGCTGCTTGACCGTGTAGAAGTGCACCGATCCGCCGCAGCCGCCGCAATGGGCTTGACGGGGCGCCTTGAGGATGTCCTCCTTCGAGATCGGTGGGTCGAACTGAAACCATGCGGCACGACCGCAGCGGGGACACTGGGCGCCGAGACGGTCGAATCCGACGATCGCGCCCGTTGTCGTCACGGTGGCGCCGGGCAGCTGGTAGTCGGAAACTCGATACACCGTCTCATCCCACTTCGTCGCGCGATGCAGGAGCGTAGGTGCCAAGCGCGACGTCGGCGGCGATAGCGAGTTCCAAGCAACCTCACTGCTGTATGGACCACGGTGCACGGAGCGCCGTCGTAACGGGTTGATTGGTGTTCCGGTCTACAGCGAGCTGACTGCGAGGCTCACAGGGCCGCTGAATGCGCCGACGAACCGCGGCGTCGGCGGCGCCAGCGGCCGTAGCAGGTGGTGCAGAGGCCGTGAGCAACGGCAGGCCGCTCCGGATGCTGGCCGCAATGGACCGGGGCTCTGGGTGACGGTGCGCGTCGGCGGCTGGCGAAGTTCTCGCCGCCCCAGACGCCATCGCTGACGTCGTGCTCGTGTGCGTAGGCGAGACAGTCGGTACGGACCGGGCAGCCGTGGCACACGGCAGCCGCGGCCGACGGGCCGGACCCTCGGCCCTCGGGGAAGAACAGGGCCGGATCCTCGGCGCGGCACGCGGCCTCACGCATCCATGGCGGCGCGGGTGGCAGCGGGTCGACGTCACCGCCGACGTCGCGCATCAGCCACGTGGCCAGGGCGTGGTCGGGGTCGGGGACGAGTGCTGTTCGCACCGCTGGCGTCATCGACGGTCGGAGGCGGCGAGGGCGGCCGCGTGCCGCTTGGCAGCCTGCAGGGATTCGGTAGCGGCTTCGATGCTGCCGCGATCGAGCAGGTCCGTGCAGTGTTCGAACCGGGCCAGGACGCGACGGGCCGGTGCGTCGGCCGTCGTCGCAAGTTGGGCGATCCTGGTGCGGACCGGGGAGAGATCCGTTGGGATGTCGTGACGCCGGCGCACGATGGCCTCGCTCAGCTCCGCGAACAGAGTGCGTGGCCGCGGCGGGGCGGTTGGGGTCAGCGCGGTGGCGTGGGTTGTGTCGCCCACCTCGAGTGCGGCCACCGCAGCCTCCAAAGAGGTGATGACCATGGCCACCGCGACGGTGGGTACGGGAAGGATGGCGTCGTAGCCGGTTTCGGCGGCTGGCAGCTCGTCGACGCGACGGCGGAGCATCCGGATCTGGCTGGCGACGTCATCGCCGTCCGCTGCGGCCCGGGCGGTGTCGTGGACCTGGTCGCGGAGGGCCATGAGCCACTGTAGATCGCTCATAGGGTGGCTCGTTGTCGGGTGTCCGGCGCTGGCGGCCGAATCTGCGGCGTGCTCGCGCCGCGGTGCGGGGCGTAGACGCTGCAGCAGTCAGCGAACCGATTGCCCCAGCCGCAGGAGCATGGGGCGTCCGCGTCGAGGCAGCAGTCGACCAGGCGGCGGCCACTGTCGCAGTAGGGGCAAGGCGATAGCTGGGCGAGCGGGTGGTCGTGTTCGAGCAGGCAGCGGCGAAACCCCTCGTGGGTGGGGTCGTCCACATCCTGATCGAAGGTGTGGATGATGCTCGAGCGCGTGCCCTCGCGGGTGAGGGTGGTCAGCCGCAGTTGTCCGCCGACCAGGTGAGTGATGCCGCCGCCCGGGACCACCCGGTCGTCGCGGGCACGGCAGGCGACGTCGATCCACTCGTCGACGCTCTCGGGCCGCGTGAATCGGGCCTGGCGCATCCACTCGGGAAGGCGCTCGTCGTACTGGTCACGGCCGACCACTCGGGGGTCGCCGCGGGTCGCATCCTTCAGGGCCCGCTCGAAGACCGATGGGCGCAGACCGAAGTGTGCGGGCACGAACAGGGGCTGTTTGAGGTCGATCCTCTTGAAGCCCAGGTCGGACAGGTAGCCGTACGCCTTGAAGCGCTGGTGCTGGTGCGAGTAGCCGACGTGCACCACCCCCGCGGTGAGCGTGGAGTCGGTGGCGGCGATGCCGTGCTCTTTGCCGAAGTAGTCGGTCAGCACCTGATGGATCGGCCTCAGCTCGGGTTCGGCCAGGCGTGTGAACTCATCGAAGGTGCTGGCCTGAAGCGAGAGCTCGCCGGCACGTGGCCACCACAGATCGTGGAACAGGTTCTGCGCGTAGCGGACGACCACGACCGGTACGTGGTCGAGGATGAGTTGCTTGTCCATCTCGGAAACGGCGGCGAGGTTCAGCTGGTAGCACAGCGTGTCGGTCGCAATCTCGGCCGAGTCCCGGCTCACCGCGACGCCTATGAGGGTCATTGTCACGCCACCTTGCGTGGTTGGCGACGGACCCCGGCCCCGGTTCCCAACTTCACGCCGGCGAGCTGGGCCCGGACGTTGACGTAGTGGGTGCCCGAGACCATGTCGTGCAGTTGCTGGGCGAAGTGGTTGAAGTCGGTGGCCTCGACGACGGTCGCGACCGATGCTCGGTAGTCGCCTTCGAACTCCTCGAGTTCGCCGCGCAGGTCGGCGACACGGCCCTTGATCTGGTCGGCCTGCTCGGCGGTGATCCGGCCCGATTCGACCCACGAGTCGATCTTGGCTTCGAACTCGTCGAACGACGCCCCGCCGGTCAGCGCCTCGTGCTCGAGGTTGCCCAGCGCCTCGGACAGGTCCCAGGCCGCTTCGGCACGGTCGGACGCGGTGGCCTTGCCGTCCTGCATCACCTTGTCGTAGTCGGTCTGGGCGGACTCGACGCCGCGAAGGGCACGTTCGAGCGCGAACACCGGGTCGCGGGCGGCGCGCTGCTCGTCGGCCCACTCGCGCATCATGGCCACGTACAGCGAGATCCCCTCGGCCGCTGAACGGGCTTCGGCGGCGGTCTCCTCGAACTCGCCTGCAGCCTCGGCGCTGGCGGCCGCGCCCTCACGGGCGGCGTCGGCGGCCTCCTGGTGCTGCATGGCAAGGCGAGCCAGCGCCGGGTCGACGCCCGAGTCGATCGCGTGCTGGAGGTCGAGGAACCGGTTCTCGTTCTCGGCGGTCTGCACGGCCGCAGCGCGGGCGGCCGCTTCCTCCTCCTCGAAGATGTCGCGGAGACGCCGAATGCCGTCGAGGAGCTGCTCCGCGGTGGACTTCGCACCTTCGGCGGTGCCGCCCCAGTTGACGTGCCCTTCGGCAGCCCGGGTCAACGACGACTCGAGGTTCTCGAACGCGTCGTTCTCGTCGGTGAGCGCGTCGACGACCGTGCGGCTGGAGATCCCGAGCCGCTCGGCCATCGAGATCAGGTCGTCGTCGGCGGCCAACTTGAGCACGGCAGCGCGCGTGCTCTTGGTCAGTGCCCCGGTCTCGACGTCCAGCGACGCGGCGAACTCCTGACCGATACGGGTGGCTTCGGCCTTCGAGCGTCCGTACGCGCCGAGCGCGATGGTGCCGGCGCCCAGCGCGGCGGTGAGCGCGATTCCGAGCGGGCCGAGCATCGCACCGCGGGCCGCTCTCATGAGCGCGATGGTGCGGGGCAGGCGGGCGTTGAGGATCTTGACGGCGTCACCGAAGGCAACGATGCGGGGTGCGGCGAGGAAGGCAGCGCCGGCGAGGAGCGAGGTGCCGCCGGCGAGTGCGCCCACGCCGACGCCGGCAGCCACGACGGGGCCGGGGAGTGCGGCCGCCCCGGCGGCCAGCGAGGCGAACTGGTCAGCGCCGAACGCGATGGCCGGGGACACCTGCGAACCCATGGTGATCGCGAGGCCCTCGGCGGCGGAGCGGGCGCGGGTGAGGGACCCCTGCAGCCCTTCCATCTGGATGCCTGCGATCCGTTCGGCGGTGCCGCCGGAGTTCTCCAGCTCGTTGGTCAGGGAACGCAGTGCCGCGGAGCCCTGGTCGACGAGCGCGCCCATGGCCGGTCCGGCACGCTGACCGAAGATCAGCATCATGTCGGCGGTGGATGCGCCGGACTGTTCGAGTTGGCCGATCAGTTCGTGCAGCGGGCGGAGGTTGCCTTCCGCGTTCATCGTCTCGATGCCGAGTTCGGCGAGGCGGTCGGCGACCTGCTTGGTCGGGTTGAGCAGGCGGGTGATCGCGCCGCGCAGCGAGGTGCCGGCCATGCCTGCCTGGATGCCGGCGTTACCCATCATGCCGAGGGCGGCTGCGGTCTCTTCGAACGCGATCCCGGCGCCCTTGGCGACCGGGCCGGCGAACTTGAACGCCTCGCCGAGCTGGCCGAGGTCGGTGTTGGCCGACGTGAAGCTCTTGGTGAGGACATCGACGGCGCCGCCGAGGTCGTCGACCGCGATGCCGTAGCCGGTCATCACGTTCGAGACGATGTCGGCCGACCGGGCCAGGTCGAGGTTCGCGGACGCCGCCAGCGTGAGCGTGGCGGGCATCGCGCCCATGATCTCGTTGGCCTGGAATCCGGCCATGGCCAGGAAGCCCATGGCGTCGGCGGCCTGCGACGCCGTGAACTGGGTGGTACGGCCGAGCTCGCGAGCCTGCTGCTCGAGCTCGGCGAACTGCTGGCCGGTCGCGCCCGAGACCGCACGGACCCGGTTCATCGACTTCTCGAAGTTGCCCGCCACCATCGCGGCCGCGCCGAGCCCGCCGACCAGCGCCAGCCCCATGCCGGTCGCGGCGCGGCCGACCGTCTCCATCTCGGCACGGTTGTTGCGTGCCGCGTTGGCCACCTCGCCCTTCATCGTGGCCACGTCGCGGCGCATGGCCGTGACACCGGTCGCGACGTAGCGGGTGACGAACTCGACCGAGACGGTCCGATCAGCCATCGGAGCACCGCCCGCTCAGCACGGCCGCGGCCGCCAGGTCGTCTCGGGTGGCAGCGCGGTGGGCCTCGACCTGCAGCGCAGCGAGCACCGGCGACGGACCGGCGTACGGTGCGACCTCGGATGCCGGCGCCGACAGGCGACGGCCGTGGCGGTCGATGACCGTTACGCGACCGCGACCGCCGCTGCCGGCCACGGCCAGCACGACACGGCCACGGAAGACGTGGGCGTCGGGGACGATGCCGCTATGCGGTTCGCGCCCTGGGGAAGATCCCGCTGGACCGTTGCTGGTCGCCATGGGCTTCTCGCGAAGTGGTCAGCCCATGGCGGGCGGGTTGGCCTTCGGTCCCTTGTCGGGACTCACGGCGGGAAGGTGCTACAGGCTCGAACATACCTTCGGGCTGTGACGTGCCCAAGGAGGCCGTGCGCACGTCGGCCGGCCGTTGCGCTCGGCCAAGCGGCGGCGTGTCTGGAGGAGGTCGACGCCACCGCGGCACGCAGTCGGGCAGGGGGTCGCCCAGCAGCCGATGGGCGACCTGCCATTCGATCCGCGCGTGCTTCCATCGGGCCCAGGCCAGCGCCTGCAGCGCCGCGGGGTCACCGGCGACGCGCTCTTCCGGTGTCGTCCACTCCTCGATCCAGCAACGGACAAGGCGCTCGGGCACCCACACGGTTTCTGCGACGAACGGCCTGGTCGTCGTCATGCGTCGGCCAGCCAGGTGGGTCGTCCCGGAGGCGGGAGGTGCGGGACGGCGCGGCCCTGGGCGCGCTGCGCCTGAGCCCAGCGTCCCCGGATCTCACGGAACCGACGCCGCGCCACCATGCGCGGATCGTCATGGTCGACGCAGCCGGGCGGCGGGCACGGTCGGCCGCAGTTCGGTGCGAACTCTTTCTCTTCGAGCCAGTCCTCGACGAAGCACCGGAGCAGGACATCAGGCACGGCAGCCAGGTCAGCCGTCGCGGAATGCTCCTGCTCGCGCCGGTTCATGAAGCACCGCCGTCCATGAGGTAGAGGCCCCGAGCGGCGCCCCGCCGTTGAGGACGTCCGTCCGCCGCGGCGTCGGATGCGCGGCTCGCGTTGCCGTTGGATGCGGCGGCGGGGCGCTGCTCCGGCCGTGCCACGCCGGTGGCAGGCTGGGCCTCATCGTGAGCCTGCAGGCCGACCGGCAGCCGGAGCGAGGCGAGCAGACGGGCGAGCGCGAGCCGAAGCTGACGTGCCTCGATGACGGCGGGATGGACCTTGACGGTCCCTTGGCCGTCCGCGGTCAACAGGCCGTGACGCTTGACGATCTCGTCGAGCCCATCGAGGGTGGACTGGGAGCGGCAGGCTTCGCGCAGCAGTGAGAGCTCATGATCCTTGAGGTCCAGCTTCTCGAGGTCGATGACGCTCCACCACAGGTCTTCGGCAGCTGGGCTGAGCCCTGCGGGGGGCTGGGGCAGGGTGGGGTCACGGGTCACCGAATGGGTGGCGCAACGCGACCCGCCCGCCTTCGGCAGAGCCCTGCAAGCGCGCCCAGAAGCGGTCGGAGCACCACATCGGGGCCGGTTCGAGCCGCTCATGCGGCCTGTCCTACCCCGGAAATCCGGATCATTTCAGGGGTCACGCACCGCGAGCCGCTGCTCCCTCCGGTCCAGAGGGAGAGGGGGCGGGGGGTCCCCCCCGTGGTCCCCGCGGGTCGCTCAGCGGCGCAGAGGCCGTCGATTTGAGCCGCTGACTCGTCGTGCGCCGCGACGTCAGCGAGCGTCGCGCAGGTGGGCGCTGGCTCCATAGCGTGGCGCGTGACGGGTGGAGGTGGTGTGTCCGGCAGCCGGTGAGCACGGCACCGGCTGCCGGGGCGGACGGCGGCGG
>JAGXST010000002.1 GCA_018335555.1 Actinomycetota bacterium
GAGCCGCTCCCGCTCCCGCCCATGCAGCCGGCCACGGACTGGCGGGTCGTCGTCGGTACCGGTCTGGCCGACGAGTCGGTCGTCGAACCCACCCTCGGCACGGCGTTGGCGGGCGCCGAGGTCGTGCGCGTCGCGAGCCGGCGGTCGTCGGTCGCCTGGTGGGGCACCGAGAAGCTGGTCGAGATCGCCTGCATGCCACGCGCGCTCGACCGGCTGCGACACGTCGTCCTGGCCGGCGCCGGCACGCGCGCATGCGGCTGGTGCGGCCATGTCGTCGCCACCCCCTCCTGCCCCCTCTGCGGTGCCGCTCGAGCGGCGGCGTCGCCCGTCTCCGGAGCCGTGACGTGAACCCCCGCCAGCGCCGTGGTGTGCTGCTGATCTCCCTGGCCGTGGTCCTGGCCGGCGTCGTCTTCGTCGCCATCAGCGGCTACCTGCGTGACGTGCGGTCCCAGCTCGGTCCGATGTTGACCATCGTGGCGAGCTCGGCCGACCTGACCGCCTACACGCCGATCCAGCCCGAGCACCTGATCACCGCCGAGGTCCCGGAGCGGTGGGCGCCGCCCAACACCTTCCGCGACCCGCAGGAACTGATCGGCATGGTGACCAGCGCCGACGTGCCCCAGGGGACGCTGATGACCACGGGCCTGGTCCGCGAACGCCCGTCGGTCGAACCGGGCCAGCGCGAGATCGCGATCCTGATCGACGCCGAGACGGGTGTGGCCGGCAAGCTGCGAACCGGCGACGTCGTGGACATCTTCGCCACGTTCGCCGGTGACGCCGAGGCCGGGATCCTGCCCTCGTCGCGCATCGTGGTCCAGCGCGCGCAGATCCTCGAGGTCGGCGCGCTGGTCACCGACGAGGACGAGACCTTCAACGTCACCACCAGCGTCCCGATCACCTTCCTGCTCTCGATCGCGGACGCCCGCACGCTCACCTACGTCGAGTCCTTCGCGAGCAGCGTTCGTCTCGCCCTGCGCTCCCCGCTCGACGATTCGCTGCTCGACGACGGGCAGACCATCTACCAGCCGCGCGCCGACGACCTCGGCCGCCTGGGCGACCCGCTGCCGATCCGGCCGATCGAACCGGAGCCCGAACCCGAGCCCGAACCGGAACCCGGACCGGAACCGGACGAGCCCGACGAGACCGAGGCCGAGCCTGAGCCCGAGCCGGACGAGACCGATGACGAGCAGGAGGCTGACGCATGATCCGGGCCCTACTCGCCACGCCGGACGCGGCGCTCACCGCGAACGCACGTGCCATCCTCGAAGAGGCCGGTGACATCGAGGTGGCCGCCGTCGCATCACACGCCTCGGCCGTGACCACCATTCTCGGCGAGGCGGACCGCAACCTCGACGTGGTCGTGCTCCACGAGGACCTCGGGCCACTGCCGGTGCTCGATCTCGCCCGCGACCTCAACCACCGCTTCCCCGAGGCCGGCGTCGTCCTCCTGGCCCGTGACCCCGCGATGGAGCTGTTGCGGTCGGCGATGTCGGCCGGCGTCCGCTCGGTCGTCCGTCTGCCGTTGACCCTCGCGGAACTGCAACTGGCCATCGTCGAGGCGAACGAGTGGGCGCAGACCGTCCAGGGACGGCTCGCCGCCGCCGCCGACCAGCCGCGCGGCGGCCAGTTGCGCGGCCGTGTCCTGGCCATCGCCGGCGCCAAGGGTGGGGTCGGCGCCACGACCGTCGCGACGCAACTGGCGCTGCAGTTCCAGCGTCACGACGCCGGGCGCCGCGTATGCCTGATCGACATGGACCTGCAGACCGGTGACGTCCGCGCCTACCTCGACCTGACCCACCGGCGCAGCATCACCGACCTCGTCGAGGTCGCCTCCGAGCTGACCACCGGCCACCTCGAGGAGGCGATGTTCCACCACGCGTCCGGTCTGCGGGTGCTGCTGCCGCCGGCGGAGGGGGAGAACGCCGAGGACCTCGACGCCAACACCACTGCGCGGATCCTGGGCGGCATCCGTTCCCGCTTCGACGTCGTCGTCGTCGATGTCGGCGCGGTCATGAACGACGCGACGGCGACGGCGCTCGAACTGGCCGACGAAGTCGTGGTCGTCTGCACACCCGACGTGGTCGCGCTGCGCGGCGTCAACCGGCTGACCTCACTGTGGGAGCGGCTGCAGGTCCGTGAGTCCGGGATCCGCGCGCTGCTCAACCGCTCGGACAAGTCCCGCGAGATCCAGCCAGGACTCGCCGGACGCGTCGTCGGTGTCCCGATGCTCGAGACGGTGCTGCCCGAGGACGTGGCCGGGATCGAACACGCCACCAACACCGGCGTCCCCGAGCGGGTCGACGGACGGGTCCGGGACGCGATCGGCGCCCTGGCGATCGAGGTCAGCGGCGCCGTCGAGGCAACCGAGGACGCCGAGCTCGAACCCTCGTCCGAAGAGACGCTCACGCGCCGGGTCGCCGCTGCCGAGGCCGGGTCGATCTCGGCCGAGTTCGCCGGGCTCATCCTCCCGGTGGGGATCGTCCTGCTGCTGGTGTGGCAGGCGATCCTGACCGGGTTCACGACCGTGCTCGCCAACGGCGCCGCCGCCGAGGCCGCCCGGGCACGCACGGTCGACTCGTCGGCCAACGTGCAGCAGGTGGCCGAGGACTACCTGTTCGGCTACTGGGAGCGCAAGGTCAGCGTCACCGCTTCCGGCAGCGAGGTCCGGGTGGACATCCCGGTGCCGATGTTGGTTCCCGGGCCGTCCTCGCCGTGGCGTGTGCGGACCGCAGCGGGCGTACTGAACGAGCCCAGCGCCGCGCCCGACCCGGCGACCGAGGGGGGGCGGCCGGCATGAGCAGACTGCGTGGTCAGGACGGCGCCCTGTCCGCCGAGTTCGTGGCGGCGATCGGCCCGCTGATGCTGGTGCTGGTGTTCGGCTGGCAGCTGCTGCTGTTCGCGGCCGCCGGCAACTCGGCCGCGCATGCCGCCCGCAACGGCAGCCGCGCCGCCGGCATCTCGGGCGCGAGCTGCAACACCGCGGTCGCCGACGCGCTGCCGACGTGGCTTCGCGCCGGCGCGACCGCGAACTGCATGGGCGAGCGGGTGACGGTCGACGTCGCCGTCCCGATCCTGTTCCCGGGCATGGGCCTGGGCAGCTTCACCCTGCAACGAACCGCCCAACTGCCCAACACCGGACTCGTGCCGTGAGCGGCGGCGGACGCCCCGCGTCGGGGTCCTGGGGGCGGAAGCCAGGCTCGGAGAATCGCTCATGAGCTTGAAGGACCGCGTCGTCCGGCGGCAGGACCTCGGCGCCCCGCTGGAGCAGGACGAGTCGTCGGACGCCATCCTGCGCTTCCGTGCGCAGTTGCTGCGCGAGGCCGACCTCGATGCGCTGGCGAGGCTCGACGCGACGCAGTTGCGTGCCAGGCTCGAGCGGATCGCGGGCAACCTGCTCAACCGCGAGGGGCCGGTCATCTCGGCCGAGCAGCGCGCGACCCTGATCCGTCAGATCGTCGACGAGATGATCGGGCTCGGCGTACTCGAGCCGCTGCTCGCCGACGAGTCGGTGACCGAGATCATGGTCAACGGTTTCGACGACATCTGGGTCGAACGCGGTGGACGGCTCGCCCGCGAGGAGAACCTCAAGTTCGCCTCGGAGGCGCAGCTGTACCAGACCATCGACCGCATCGTCGGCGCGGTGAACCGCCGCGTCGACGAGTCGTCACCGATGGTGGACGCACGCCTGCCCAGCGGTGAACGGGTCAACGTCATCATCCCGCCCCTGTCGCTGGGCGGGCCCTGTCTGACGATCCGCCGCTTCCCGACGCCGTACACGATCGAGCAGCTGATCGGACTCGGCTCGTTGGACCGACCACTGGCGACGCTGCTGGCAAGCCTGGTCCGCGCGAAGCTCAACGTCATCGTCAGCGGCGGTACCGGCACGGGGAAGACGACGTTCCTCAACGCCCTGTCGTCGTTCATCCCCGGCGACGAGCGCATCATCACCGTCGAGGACGCGGCCGAACTGCAGCTGCAGCAGCCGCACGTGATCACGCTCGAGTCCCGCCCGCCCAACGTCGAGGGTCGCGGGCAGATCACCATCCGCGACCTGGTCCGCAACTCGCTGCGCATGCGTCCTGACCGCATCATCGTCGGGGAGGTCCGCGGCGGTGAGACCCTCGACATGCTCCAGGCGATGAACACCGGTCACGAGGGCTCGCTCGCGACGGTCCACGCGAACTCACCCGAGGACGCGGTCCTGCGCCTCGAGACGCTGGCGTCGATGACCGAGCTGTCGATCTCCTTCGAGGCGCTACGCGACCAGATCAACAGCGCGATCGACGTCTTCGTCCAACTGACTCGTGCCGCCGACGGCACGCGTCGCGTCGCCTCGGTCGCGCTGGTCACCTCCAGCCACCGCGAGCAGTTCCAGCTGGCCACGGTGTCCGAGTTCGTAGCGGACCGTTTCACCGAGGGAGGGCGCTCCACCGGCCACTACGTCCACGCCGGCCTGCCACCCCACATCCGGCAGCGGCTGCACCAGCGCGGCCTTCCCGTCCCGGCCGAGTTCGACCGCGATCTCGACGCCGACCGCTTCGAACGCGTGGAGTCGGCGTCATGAACCCCGAGCTGTATCCGCTGGCAGCCATGGTCGCGGCCGCGCTCGCACTCGGGCTGCTGGTGTTCGGCCTGTGGCAGTTGATCCTCGCTGCACTCGACCGCTCGGCGATGGAGCGCCGTTCGGAACTCGAGAAGGTCGAGCTCGAGGCCTCGCGGCTCCGCTACCGGGCGAACGCTGCCCTGCAACGCACCGCACTCGGGCAGCGGCTGGCCATCGAGATCTCCCGGGCGGGCGCGGATCTCGTACCGCTGGAACTGCTCGCCACCTATCTCGGCGCCGCCCTGACGGGGTACGTGGCCCTGTCCCTGCTCGGACCGGTCTATCTCGCGGTGCTCGGCGCCCTGATCGGCCTCTTCGCCGTTCGACAATGGCTCGAGGGCAAACGTCGGGCGCGGATCGAGGAATTCGTCGCGCAGTTGCCCGAGTTCGCCAGGACGCTCTCGAACGCCACCTCCGCCGGCCGGTCGCTGTTGTCGGCCATCCAGCTCTCGGCAAACGAGTTGGCCGAACCGGCCTCGACGGAGCTGCGGCTGGTGTCCGAGCAACTGCGCATCGGCGCCTCGGTCGACGACGCTCTCGAGACCCTGCAGAACCGGCTCCCGTCGCGGGAACTCGCCGTGCTGGTGTCCACCCTGGTCATCCAACAGCGCACCGGTGGCGACGTCGTCACGGCGCTGCGCGACATGGCCGAGACGCTCGAAACCCGCAAGGACCTGCGCCGCGAGGTGCGCACGATCGTCTCAGGGGCGGTGCAGACCGGCTACGTGACAGGAGGCATGGGCATCGGCCTGATCCTGCTGATGAACGCCGTGTACGGCGGCATGATCGACGCGATGGCACGTCGCCCGATCGGGCAGATCGCGCTGCTCGTCGCCGCCTCCATGTACGTCCTGGCATTCGTCATCGTGCGACGCATGACGAGGATCGACGTGTGATGGACCTGCTGACCCCCTGGTTGTTCGCCCTCGCGCTGGCGGGGTGCGTCGTCATGCTCGGCATCGGTGTCACCGTCCTCGTCCATCAACCCATCGCCGACCGGCTGCCCGAGAGCGCCCGTCGCTGGCGACGCGGCAGCGACACCCGCCGCCCGCCGCTGACCACGCTGCTCGACCAGCTCGGGACGTTGCTCGGCCCGAGCGCCGCGTCCGCGCTCGGGCCTGCCCGGCTCGAACGCATCGACGGCCTGCTCGACTCCGCGGGCCGTCCCGGGGGGCTGACGGCAGAAGGCTTCGCGGGACGCAAGGCCACGTTCGCGTTGGTGCTCACGGTCGCCGGCCTGGTGTTCGCAGCGACCGACCGCGTGTGGCTCGCCGTGGTGTTGCCACTGGCCGGCTGGTACCTGCCCGACATCGACCTGAAGGGCAAGGCGAAGGATCGGCAGGACGAGATCACCCGTTCCCTGCCGGACTTCCTCGACGTGCTCTCGGTCACGGTCTCCGCCGGTCTGGACTTCCGGGCGGCCCTCGGGCGCGTGTCCGACTCGTTCCAGGGACCGCTGTCCGACGAGGTGCGCATCGCCCTGCAACAGATGGCCCTGGGTGAGAGCCGCCGGAAGGCGCTCACCGAGCTGCGTCGCCGCAACCGCTCCGACTCACTGAGCGAGTTCATCACGGCGCTGCAACAGGCCGAGGATCTCGGCGCACCACTCACCGGAGCCCTGCGTGACATCGCCGCCGACGTGCGCCGCTCCTACGCCCAGGAGGCGCGGCGCGCCGCAGCCAAGGTCGAGCCGAGACTGTCGGTCATCACGACCCTGACGCTGATCCCGGCGTCGATGATCGTGATCGGGGTCGGGTTCTGGGTGACCAACGAGATCGATCTGGGGGGGATGCTCGGTGGCTGAGGACCGGGGACTGCGAAGGGCGCTCGAGAGCGTCGTCAAGTTGGTGCTCAACAGCCGCCTGCTCGCGCTGCTGCTCACCCTGGTGTGGCTACCGATCAGCGACCCTGCGCGCGTGCGGTTGGTCACGGCGCTGCTCGTCGTCGTGCTGGCGACCTCGGCGCTGCCGCTGCTGCGCTGGGACCAGCTCGGTGGCTGGATCCTCGAGCATCCCAGCTGGCTGCTGGTCGACCTGTTGGCCGCCGCCGCGGTACTGGGTCTGGCAGGACTCGAGAGCCCGTTCGTGTTGTGGCTGCTCGCGACGGCACTGGTCGCCGGTGTCCTGTACGGCGTGACCGGCGCGGTGACCATGAGCCTGGCGATCATCTCCGTCTACGTCGCCGGCGCCATGCTCGGGGACACCGCACCGACCCTCGCCGAGATCCTCGGCACACCCGTGCTCGTGCCGGTCGCGGCGTTCGGCGGCGCGGCGATCCGCGAACTCGTGCTGCGCCAACACGCCGCCGGTCGCGCGCTGGCCGAGTCCGCGATGGCCGAGGCAGCGGGCTCGGAGCGCACGCGACTGGCGCGCGAGATGCACGACACGCTCGCCAAGACTCTGCACGGCATCGGTATGTCCGCGGCCGCGATCGCCGAGCTGACGACCCGGGACCCGGAGTCCGCCGCCGCGATCGCCGCGGCGCTCGCCGACACGGCGCAGCAGGCGGCCGTCGAGGCGCGTGCGCTGATCGTCGACCTGCGCACCGACGACCTCGACCGTCCCCTGGCCGAGACGCTGCGAGAGTCCGCCGTGGGATGGGGAGCCCGCAACGACGTCGAGGTCGCGGTCGAGACCGACCCGTGCTGCGGGCTGTCCCCGTCGGTCCGGTACGAGCTGTTCTGCATCGCCCGTGAGGCACTCCGCAACGCCCACGAACACGGCCATGCCCGCAACGTCGCCGTCACGCTCCGCGACGGTGACCTGGTCGAGTTGACGATCCGTGACGACGGTGATGGCTTCGCCGTGCCGGACGATCTCGCCGACCTCAGCGACGGGGGCCACTTCGGCGTCATCGGCATGCGGGAGCGGGCGCAGAGCGTCGGCGGGACGCTGTCGTTGTCCAGCGCCCCGGAACGGGGCACCACGATCGCGGTGCGCGTTCCCCGCGACGCCCCACCGGCCGGTGATGTGCCGGCTACCCCGGCTGCGAAGGTCATGGGCCTGGTCGCACCGAACCACGCGGTCCCGTTGATCGCGGCGGACCTGGAGGCCCGACCATGATCAGCGTCCTGGTGGTCGACGACAACGAGATCGTGCGCAGCGGCGTCACCGCACTGCTCAGCACCCTGCCCGACGTCGAGGTGGTCGGCGAGGCCGCCACCGGCCGCCAGGCGATCGAGCAGGCGGATGTTCTCGACCCGGATGTCGTCCTGCTCGACGTGCGCATGCCGGTGCTCGACGGCGTCAATGCAGCGGCGCGGCTGTCCCAGGACCGCAAGGTCCTGATGCTGACCTACTCCGACGAGCCGACCGTGGTCGCCGGCGCCCTGCGCAATGGCGCCAGTGGCTACCTGGTCCACGGCACGTTCACCGCCCAGCAGTTGGCCACCGCGATCCGTGACGTCGCCGCCAACCGTCCCGCCGTGTCGGATGCGGCCGTCCCGGCGCTGCTGTCCGCCCTGCGCAGCAGTGCTCCCGAGTCGACCACACCCGCCCTGGGGCTGCGCGGGGGTGGTCACGGCCTGACCGCCCGCGAGGCCGAGGTGATGGACGGCATCGCCCGGGGTCTGTCGAACCAGAACATCGCCGGTGAGCTGTTCCTGGCCGAGAAGACGGTCAAGAACACGATCAACCGCATCTACACCAAACTGGGTGTGGCGAGCCGTAGCGAGGCGATCGCACGCTGGCTCGGCAGTGATGGGGAGGTCAACGCATGAACGGCTGGCCCGTGGGCCGGGGGCCCGGGTCCCCTGCCGCAAATTCGGCCCGGATTCGGGCCTGCAGGCCCTCTGCGGCCGACCCCGACCTCCGTAGCGTGGTCCTCACATCAAAGACCGCGTCGGCCGTCCGGGAACGGGGGCCAGCCACCCGGGGAGGACCCAACCATGATGACCGCAATCCGCGAACGCATGACTCTCAGCAACCGGGACGAGGTCGGCGGCATCTCCGCCGAGTTCGTCGCCGTCCTGATCATCGTCGCCGCCCTCATCGCCGCGATCTGGAACTCGGGGATCGACCAGAAGGTCAGCGACTGCGCCACCAAGGCCGAACAGCGGCTGTTCACGAAGAGCGCGAACGTCGACTGCTGACCTCCACCACTTCCTCTCGAGGTGGGACGGCCTTCGCGCCGTCCCACCTCGCTGCGTCCCTCTGCCAGAACCCACGAGGTACGGCATGCGCCTGACCCGCATCTCGCATCGCGTCCTGTCACTGACCGCCGTCGCCGCTCTCGCCGTGGCCGGCTGCACCGGCGACGAGGGCGAACCGGTCGACACGTCGACCGGCTCAGCCGCCAGCAACGAGACAACCGAGGCGGACGAGGCGACCGGCCCGGGAGGCACCATCACGCTGGCCGGGGTGCAGCAGACCCACCCGAGCGGTTCGACCGTCGCCGTGACGGCGATCACGGTCGACGACGCCGGCCACATCCTGATCGATGCCGAGGCGCTCGTCGCCGGCGAGCGGCACGCCTATCTCAACAGCTACCGCATCGTCCTGGTCGACGACCTCGGCAACGTCTACGAGTTCGTCGACCCGGTCGCGAACGCCAACATCGACATTGCGCAGGACCACGAAGCGGACCTGACGTTGGCCTTCGTCGGCCCGATCGACCCTGGTGCGACGCGCGTGTCGCTGGGCATCAACGCCAACTACGACGGCACCTTGCGCTCTCCGGACGAGGAGTACGCGAACACCCTCACCCCGGTCTTCACGTTCGAGGGCCTGCCCCTGCCGGGCGTCGGCCTCGACGACGAGGCAGCCGGCCCCGACGACGAGGTCGGGCTGGTGCTCCCAGAGGCGGCGACCGACGTGACGGGCGTCGTCCACGAAGGCCCGGCGCAGGTACGGGTCGAGGTGACCCGTATCAAGGTCGAGCCGTCACTCGTCACGGTCACGGTCTCGGCCCACAACACCGGCGACCGCGAGAAGACCCTGATCCAGCGGCCGCCGGAGTTGCGGGCGGAACTCGATGGCGAGTCGTTGGGGGACCGCAACCCGTTCGAGTTCGTCGGGCTCACGACCGCGGACGGCGAGGTCGACCGACTCACGCTCGGCCCTGGTGACGAGGCCTTCGGGGAGTTCGCCTTCCGCGGCGTCGTACCACCGGAGGCGACGGGGCTGCGGCTCGGCTTCCAGGTCCTGCTGGTCGAACTCGATCGGGGCGCCCCGAGCACGGAGGAGAACCAGTTCGGCAGCCCGGCCGTGGTGTTCAGAGGTCTGCCACTGCCCGAGAAGGCGGCCGAGGTCTCCGGCGACGGCGATGCGGGCGGCAACGGCGACGGGGAGGACCGGTGATGCGGATGCGACGGCGTGGCGTAACGCTGCTCGCCGGTGGCGCGGTCGTGCTTGCGGCCTGCAGCGGCGGCGGCGACCCCGAGGATCCCCCGACCGAGGCCACCGAGACCGAGTCCGGGGAAGCGACCGACGCTGAGTCCGAGGACGACGAGGAGGAGCGCGAGGAGGCGGCGCCGCCGGTGTCGACGGTGACCACCCGCCCGGTCGACGCGCCCGCCAGCGATGTCGAGATCCGGGTGGCCGAGATCATCGTGGAGTTCGACGGCGAGGTCACCGACCAGGGCACCGTGCTCACCCTCGAGGAACCGATCCTGTTCGACTTCGACTCCGCGGACCTGAAGTCCTCCGCAGCCGGGCCGCTCGACGACATCGCGGAGGTCCTCGCCTTCTACGGTGACGCACCCGTCGAGATCGTTGGTCACACCGACGACCAGGGCAGCGCCGACTACAACCTCGACTTGTCCCGGCGTCGCGCCGCCGCGGTGTTCGACGCCCTGCGCGAACGCGGCATCGACGAGGCTCGCATGAGCTCCGAAGGGCGCGGGTTCGACGACCCGGTCACCTCCAACGACACCGAGGAAGGCCGCGCCCAGAACCGCCGCGTCGAGGTCCTCATCGTCGGCGTCGAGCCCCCCGACCCGGAGAACTGACGATGTACCGCCGGAGAACTGGCATGCACCGCCGCGGACTGCTCCGGCGGGGGGAGGACGGCGCCCTCTCCCCCGGCTTCCTGCTGTTCATCGTCGCGGCCGCGGTCGGCTCGCTGTTTCTGGTGCAGTTCGCCCACGCCCACGTGTTGCGGACCGAGGCGCACACCGCCGCCGACGCGGCGGCGCTCGCCGGCGCCCGCAGCCTGCGCGACCAGATGATCGCGAGCCTTGCGATGGCGCCGCCGCTGGGCGGCGGGATGCCGGTCCTCGACGAGGCGATGATGCACGCCCAGGCGGCCTCGTACGCCGCCCGCAACGACGCGGTGCTCCTTCCGTCGTCGGGACGGGCCGGGATGTGCCGGTACCGGGCCGAGGTCCGCGGCACCAACAACGTCATGTCTGGCCCCTCCGCCGAACTGCAGCAGGGCCGGCCCGAGGCCGCCGCCGCGGCCGAGGTCCAACTGCCGCAGTTGACCGGCTTCGGCCTGAGCTTCGCCTGCACGCCTGCCTTCTCCGGCGGCCTGAACATCATCGACCTCGACCGGGTCAAGGACCTCGTACCCGGCTACCCGAGTCTTGGGTCGCCCGAACCGCCCCCCGACCTCGAGGATCCGCCGGACCCCGCCGACTACGACGACCCCGCCGACTACGACCAGGCCTACGAGGAGTGGCAGGACGCCGTCGAGGAGGCCATGGAGCAGCAAGAACAGGCTGCCCAGCAGGCATACGAGGCGGCGCGGCAGATCTGGTACGGCAAGGTCGTCGACCACGCAAGGGGGCTGCTCACCAACGGCAGCGAGATCCGCCTCGTCGCCCCCTGAGCAGCGCCCGCGACGTCGACGTCCTAGTGCAGTCCGAGGATGGTCACGAGGGCACCCGCGGCGGGGAAGGCCGGAGCAGTCCTGGTACGTGCCACGCGCACGCCGCACCCGCGATCACCGGGCGACACCCGCTGCCTCCATGGCGGCGATGATGGCGTCGAGGTAATCGCTGTAGAACTGCTCGACGCGTCGGACATGCACCGTCGCGCAGTTCTCGCAGACATGGGCCGGGGCGCTCACCTCGACCGGGCCGGTGTGGCCGCCTGGCACCTCCAACGGCTGCGGCGACCACGCCTCTGGTTCAGTGGGCAGGCCGGTTCCGCAGCCGACGCAGGCAAGGTCGCGGCGGGGGAGTCTGTGCACGTCGAGTTGCACCTCGGCGGTGTGCATCCAGTCGACCGTGGCGTCCGGATCGGCGAGCCGCAGCGCGCCGGACTCGCGTCGCGACACTGCGACGTCGTGGAGTACGACCTCGACGTCATCGAACCGACCGCGGAGGTCCATTCGAAGGCGTTCTACCTCCGGATCACGCTTCCGCCGTCCGAACACGCGCTATCCGATCAACTGAGAGCATCGCCGTCACTGCGTCGATACCGCTCGTCACCGCGGAACGTCTCGGGCGCGATGTCGACGAACATCGCCGCCCAAAGCACCACCGGCGGGTAGATCAGCAGCGCCGCGAGCGGTTCCACGGTCGCCTCTGCAGGCAGCGCTGCAGCCACGAAGCCGGCGACTGCCCAACCGACGAGCACCAGGGCGCCGCGGAACCGTCGCGTGCGAGAGGCGATCAGGGCCACGACGAGCCCGACCGCAACAGCGACGCCCACCGGGAGCACGACCTGCGCCCAGGTGGCATCGGCAGTGACCAACGCCACGACGGCAGCGAGGACGAACAGGGCGGGCACGACGTGCGCCCCCGGGCCGGCATCGCGGCGGTTCACTGCCATGTCGGTACTCCTAGCACTTCGCGCATTGGACCTGGCCTCGCTCATACGCCGATTGTCCCAGACCCGAGACGAGTCCCCACGCAGCCCCGGCGTACTCGCCTTCGCGGAGCGCGCGCCAGTTGCGGGTGTTCGACCCGATGTTGCTCCAGTTCCGCGGTGCGGCGACTCGTCCCTGCGCGAGCGTGTTCATGCCATGCGGCGTCGTGATGTACCCGGCTCGGCCGAGGCCACCGACGAACGCGCGACCGGCCATGCCGCCGCCTGCACCCCACGCCATGTCCGACGCCGAGGCGAACCCGTCGCCGCGGGAGAGGGAGGCGGCCTGGGTGCCGGCGGCGCCGCCGGTGGCGGTGATGCCGTATGCCATCGTGGTCGCCGCACGGCCCGTCGAGGACAGCCTGAACCCCGCCCGCGCCGCGCTGCCGGCTGCCGGACCCGCCATGGCCCCGACGCCACCGGCGATGGCGCCACCGAGCGCCTCGCTGCCGACCCGGCCCCAGTCGAGGTCACCGGGGCTGCGCTTCCCCTCGACGACGACCTGCCGACCGATCTCGACGGCGCCACCGACCGCGCCCCCCACCGCGGCACCGACCGCGGCGACGACGCACCACGGGCACGCCCCCGAGGGGTCGGTGAACATCGTGGGCGCGTTGAAGCCGTAGTGGTAGGGCGTGATGTAGGGATCGAGCGCCGACTGTGGTGCCGGGTCGAGCACCGTGAACTGCCCGACGCCCGGGTCGTAGTCGCGCAGGCGCATGTGCACCAGGCCGGTGACCGGGTCGTGGTACTGCCCGGCGAAGCCCAGCGCGAGGGTCACCTCGTCCGCGTCGACGCGACGGTCGCCGTAGGGGTCGTAGGTCGGCGCACCGACCCGCCGACCGTCCGTGTCGGCGACCGCGACGACGCTGCCGAGCCGGTCGGTGTGCACCGACGCCGGGTCGCCTGCGGAGGTGGTGACGCCGAACAGGCCGCCGGCGGGGCCGGTCAGGTACTGCTCGCCGGTGTCGTCGCCGGTGACGCCCAGCAGGGGATAGTTGCCCACACCGAGATCCCACAGGAAGTCGGTCGTCCCGCCCTCGCCGACGGCCTGCCGGCGGACGCCGGCACCGTCGTAGCGGTAGTCGAGGCGGGCGCCGTCCGAGGTCTCGACGGCGTCGACCCGTCCGAGCGGGCCGTACGCGAGGCGCAGGTCGCCGGCCCGGATGCGGTTGCCCGCCTCGTCGTAGGCGTACTCGACCACGCCGGCCGGACCTTCGGCCGCGAGGAGGCGGTCGCCCTGGTCGTAGCGGTAGGTGGTCGTGCCATCGGGGCTGTCGACCGCCGTCCGGCGCCCGGCGGCGTCGTAGCGGTACTCGAACCGCTCGAGTTCCTCCCCCGTGCCGCGCGCAACCGTGGTGACGGCGACGAGACGGGCCTGCTCGTCGTAGCGGAAGCGGGTGTCGTCGGTGAGTGTCTGGTGGCGGACCTGCAGCCCTGCCTGGTCGTAGCGGTAGACGTGCGCGTCGATCGTGTGGCCCTCGGCGTCGCGAGTGAGCGCCCGCACCGGACGGGAGGCGCCGTCGTAGGCGATCCTCGTCGTGACGCCGTTCGACCAGCGGCGTTCCACGACGCGGCCCTGGTCGTCGTGGACCTGCTCGACCTGCAGGTCGTCGGCGACCACCGCGGTGTTGAACCCGTCGGCGTCGTAGCCGAACGCGACCTCGTCCGTCCCGGCGACCGCCCGGCGCGTCACACGCCCGGCCGCGTCGAACTCGTAGCGGTGTGTGGTCTGTCCGTCGGTGGCGATCCGCGCCAGGCGGCCGAGGTCGTCGTAGTCGTAGGTGTGCTCGCCGAAGGCGTCACGCATGCCGACCAGTCGGCCGGCACGGTCGTAGTCGAAGTCGACCTCGGTGCCGTCGGGCATGCGGATCGCCTCGGCGAGCCCGAGGGGGTTGTGCTCGATCGCCGTGACGTCGCCGGTCGGCTCGGAGACCTCGACGAGGTTTCCCGCGCCGTCGTAGCGGTAGCGCCAGGTGCCACCGTTGGGGCCGAGCACCTCGGTGAGGTTGCCCGCCGCGTCGTAGGTGAAACCGGTACGGGCCCCTGTCGGAGCGAGGCGGCTGACCAGCCGGCCGCCCTCCCACTCGTAGACGGTCTCGGCACCGTCCGCACCGACGACGCGGGTCAGTTCGCCGGCGGCGCTGTAGGCGTAACGGGTCTGCGGCCCGTCAGGGCGTGACGCGGTGAGCAGCCGCCCGACTGCGTCGTATTCATAGGTCACGACCGCACCGAGCGGGTCGGTCTGGCTCACCACCCGGCCCTGACCGTCGTAGGTCCAGTTCCAGGCGGTCGCGTTGCCGGAGGCGTCGACGGCCCGGGCCTCGACCACGTTGCCGGCGCCGTCGTAGCTGTACTCCTTCACACGCCCTTCGGGCGACGTCTCGCGCACGACCTGGCCGAGCGAGTCGTAGCTGAAGCGCCACTCGGAGCCGTCCGGGAGCATCACCGTGGTCGGCAGCCCGGGGTCGCCGTCGTAGCGCAGCAGGGTCTCGGTGTCGTCGCTGGCCCGGACGACGATCAACTGCCCCTGCGTGTCGTAGTCGAACTCGGTGGTCCCGTCCGGACCGGTCGTCCGCACGAGGTTGCCGCCCGCGTCGTACGCCATGCGCGTCGGCGCGTCGAACGGTGCCGGCGGCGTCGCGCTGGACAGCCGGCCGAAGCGGTCGTAGCCGTAGGTGGTCCGGTTCCCCTTCGGGTCCGTGACACCGACGAGGTTGAGGTCGTCGTCGTAGCTGAACGACGTGAGGTTGCCGAGGCCGTCCTCGATCTCGCGCAGGAGTCGGCCGCGGTAGCGGTAGATCCGCTCCTCGCCGGCCGGGCCCGTCACCGTCGTGGTCTGTGCAGTGCCGTCCACCTCGTAGGTCAGTGCCCACGCGCGACGACCACCCTCGACCTGGGCGACGACCCGCCCCCGGGAGTCGTACTCGCTGACGACCATGGTGTCGCCGTTGGCGTCGACGACCTGGTCGAGGCGGCCGGCGACGTCGTAGCCGTACGTGAAGCTGGCGCCGTCGGCGTCGGTCGCACTGGTGAGCAGACCGTTGCCGTCGTAGGTGAAGATGACGCTGCGGTCGTCGGGCGTGGCCACCTCGACCAGGCGCTGCCCGTCGTAGACGAAGCGGAGCAGACGGCCGCTGTCGTTGGTCACCTGCGAAATGCGGTTGCCGTCCCGTTCGACCTGCAGTGCGCGGCCGAGACGGTCCTCGACCCGGACGAGACGGCCCTGCTGGTCGAAGCTCAGCGTGGTCCCGTCGAGGCGTCGCGCCTGCCAGCCGGTGCCGGTGCGGCGAAGGTCGGTACGGGCGCCGGGCAACGCCTCGAGGCCGTCGTCCGTGCGGGCGTAGACGGTGCGGGCGCCGTCCTCACCTACGAGCACGACCGAGTCGCTCGACTCGACGACGCGGGCTTCGAAGCCGTGCTGCCAACCCTTGCCGAGGTCGCCGACGGCCTCGTCGGTGGACAGGTAGGTGCGTGTGAACGCGAGCGCCGGACCGCGGCCGGGTACGACGAGGTCGGTTGCGGTCTCGGTGAAGGCACCCGTGAGGGTGTTGACGGGGTCGGCGTCCTGGGTGGAGCTGTTGTTCGCGTCCTGACCCCCGCCGCCACCTGGTTCGTGCGGTGACTCGCGCCCATCACCCGACCCGTCACCGCCGCCGGACCCGTCACCGCCGCCGGACC
>JAGXST010000003.1 GCA_018335555.1 Actinomycetota bacterium
CTGGCGCTCGAGCCGACCACGGTTCTGCTCCTGCACGACCTCGTGGAACCTCCCCTCGCGCCGGTCGCAATCGCGCCCGTCCCGCCGCCATCCGTCATCGACCCGCAACCGACCGACCGTCGCTGGCACGCGGCGACGGTGCTGTACCGCTACGACGGCGAGGACACCGGCGACCCGGACGCATGGCGCACCTGGGACGAGGAGTTCGTCGCCTGGAGCGTCGACGTCCAGCGCGAACTGGCCGCGGCCGAACGGGCCCAGGTCTGGGTCGCCCAGCGCCACGGTGGGCCGGTCGGACGCGCGACGCTCGTCCACGACCGGCAGGGTCTGGGCGCCGTCGAGGACGTCATCGTCCACCCGGTGCACCGGGGGCTCGGCATCGCCGCGACGCTGGTCCACACCGCGGTCAGGGCCCAACGCCACCTCGAACCGGATCTGCGGGTCGGTCTCGGCGCCGACCCGGGCAGCCGTGCCGAACGGATCTACCGCCGGCTCGGTTTCGTGCCTCACGCGACCGTCTGGTCGGCCTCGCGCAGCAGCAGGAAGTCGTCGACGCCGTAGAGGCGCTGCACCAGCCGCTCGGCGGCCCCGAAGTGCCCGGTCACGGCAGCCCGGTCGGTCAACTCCGGCCGCACGACCGTCACGGCACGCCCGTCGTGTTCGACCGTCGCGCCACCGGCGGCCAGGACGTTGCGCACCCAGTCGGCTCCGGGCCCGTACGGCAGACCGACCACGAAGCCATCCGGCGTTGGGACCGCTCCGACGGGGGTGCGATAGCCGCGGCCACTCCTTCGACCGACGTGTTCGACGACCGCGTAGGTGACGCCGTGCTGCCCGGCCGTCCGCATCTGGTGACGGTTGGTGACGTCGCGGTTGAACCGGCGCACGCGGTCGAGCAGCGGCGGCCACTTGGCGCGGAAGCCGAGCGTGAACGCGGCGAGCAGGGTGGCGAACAGCGCGACGACGCCGGCCAGTCCGAGCATGATCACGCGCCCCATGGGGTGTCCTCCATCGTGATGATGATCTTGCCGCGGGCGCGGCGGCTGGCGAGGTGCTCCATCGCCTCGCAGGTCTGTGCGAGCGGGAACGTGCAGCACACCACCGGGGTGATCGAGCCGTCGTCGACGAGATCGGCCAGCGCATCGAGGTCGTCGGGTCGCAGACTCCAATTCAGCATCGTCATCCGACGTCGGTGCACCCGGGCACCGACGGACATCCGGGCGACCGCGGCCATCGGGCCGAGGAGTCGCCGTTCGGGGTGGTCGAACGAGGCGAGGTAGAGCCCGTCGTCGGCCAGCACGCGGCGCCATCGGGACGTCGGATGGTTGCCGACGTTGTCGAGCACGAGGTCGTAGCGCGTGTCGCCGGCGGTCGGGTCGTCGGAGGTGTAGTCGACGACCTCGTCGGCCCCGAGCGAGCGCACCAGTTCGAGGTTGCGGGTACTGCACACGCCGGTGACATGGCCTCCGAGCGCCTTGGCGATCTGGACGGCGAAGGTGCCGACGCCGCCGGAGGCGCCGTTGACGAGCACGCGGTCGCCGGGCCCCACCGCCCCCGCGTCACGCACCGCGCGCAGGGCCGTGATGCCCGCCAGGGGCAGCGCCGCCGCGCCGGCCGCATCGAGGTGGTCGGGGCGGCGGCGAACCCGGTCCGCGGCGATGCACAGCTGCGTGGACAGGGTGCCCAGCGCCAGTGTCGAGCCGTCGGGGGTGTGGCCGACCAGGCCGAACACCGCATCGCCCTCGGCGAGACCGGTCACATCGGGGCCGGCCGCCTCGATGCGACCGGCGAAGTCACCCCCGAGCCCGTCCGCCCGGGGGCGGCGCCACCCGAACTGCGCCCTGGCGAAGTAGGGCAGGCCGACCATGGCGTGCCAGTCGTAGGGATTGAGCGCCGCGGCCTCGACCCGCACGAGCACCTGGCCGGCACCGGGCCGGGAGGGTGGCACGTCACGCAACTCGAGGACGTCGGTGGCGCCGTAGCGCTCCCGGGTGATCATCGGCACCTGCAGCCCCTTACATCGTATGTGTACGACGTAAGGTATAGACGGACGGAGTACTTCCGTCAAGCGTCGTGACGCTCCAGGGCGCCGATGTCGCACACCGCCCGCACCATCGATCACGAGCGGCGACAGCGACGGCGACGTCCGACATCGACGCCAGGGTGCGCGTCTCAGCTGGCGGCGCGTCGGTGCTCGAGGCCGTCGAGGAGCAGGTCGAGTCCGAACTCGAACTCGCGCTGGTCGTCGCACCAGCCAAGCCCCGGTTCAGGGTCGTCGTGCGCCACTTCGGCGAGCATCCCGACCAGATTCGGGAACAGTTCGGCCATCTGCGCGAGCATGGTCATCGTCTCGGCTTCACCGGCGCCGGCGTCGTCGGGTTGGAACAACTCCTGGGTGAAACCAAGGGCACGGCTGCCGAGTGCGTGCATCGCCTGGTGGGCGAGGTCCCAGCTGAACCCACCGGCGCGCATGATCCCGAGGACGCCGTCGTAGTAACCCATCAGTGCCGGGCTGATCGACGTGCGGGTCTCGATGACCCGCGGGGCCCACGGGTGGCGGAGCATCACGGTCCGGGCCGCGAGGATCCGGGTCCGCATGGCCGTCCGCCAGTCGTCGTGCGGGTCGGGTGCGTCGGCCTGCCCGACCGCCTCGAGGATCTCGCCGGTCACGACCTCGACGAGGCCGTCGAGGATGGCGTCCTTGTTGGCGACGTGGTGGTAGAGCGACATGGCCTCGACGCCCAGTTCGGCGGCGAGGCGCCGCATCGTCAGCGAATCGAGTCCCTCGCGGTCGGCCAGTGCCACGGCCGCATCCAGGACCCGCTGACGGCTCAGGCGGCCGCGTACGGCGGCATCGCCGGAGGTCTCGGTCGCAGATGACATGGCAGTCCTCGTCCGCGACCAACTGTAACCCGCATGCAGGGGCGGACCGCTCCCGTGGTCCCGGGGGAACGGGTCCAAGGGCCTGTTCACATCCGGCTGCGACAGGCGTAGCGTCGACACGGACAAACCAGCGCACCGGAGGTCGGCCGTGAGCGGTCCCGTCCCCACCGAACGCATCCGGAACGTGCTCGTGGTCGGGCACACCGGCACCGGCAAGTCCACGCTGGTCGAGGCCTTGCTGCACAGCGTCCGGGGCGGATCCCCGCCCGATGCGCGCGCCACGGTCGACAGCGAACCCGAGGAGCGCGAGCGGGGACACTCGCTGTCGCTGGCGGTCGTGTCGTTCGAGGTGGACGGCTATCGCATCAACCTCCTCGACGCGCCGGGCGGCGCCGAGGCACTCGGTGACGTCCACCCGGCCCTGCTGGCCGCGGACACGGCCCTGTTCGTCATCGACGCGACAGTGGGCCTGCAGCCCCAGCACGAGGAGCTGTGGCGGCTGTGCGAGGTGCACGGCCTGCCACGCGTGGTGTTCTGCAACAAGTTCGACCTCGAGCGGGCCGATGCCGGCGCGGTACTCGACGATCTTCGCGCCCGCTACGGCCGCCCCATGGCGGCCGTTCATCTTCCGTTCCGCCACCCGAGCGGCATCGGGATCGTGGACGTCCTGCACGGCGACGCCATCGAGATGAGCACTGCGCCCCGCGCCCGAGGCGACGGCGAGAAGGTCCGCGAACCGATCCCCGACGACCAGACCGATGCGGCGGCCGACGCCCGCGATGCCCTCGTCGAGGCGGTGGTCGAGAACGACGACGACCTGCTCGAGCGCTACCTCGACGGACAGCAGCCGACCACGGCCGAACTCGCGGAGGTGTTCGCGCACGGCATCGCCCAGGGCGGCTTCTTCCCGGTCCTGTGGGGCTCGGCGACGCTCGGGATCGGTGTCGACCTGCTGCTGCAGTTCCTGATCGAGGAGTGCCCGTCGCCGGCCGAGGCGCCGCACCCGCTCCCGCACGACGGTCCGACCGCCGCGGTCGTGGTGAAGACCTACAGCGACCAGTTCGTGGGGCGGATCAACGTCCTGCGCCTGCTCTCGGGCGAGTTGCGCGTCGACGATCGCCTCGTCGACCGGCGCACCGGCGAGACCCGGCGGCTGCACCACCTGTTCTCGCTGTGCGGCCGCGAGCAGACGCCGACCGGACGGGTCGTGGCGGGCGACCTCGTCGCCGTGTCCAAGCTCGACGACGTCTGCACCGGTGACGTCCTGGCCGCGGACGGGTTCGAGCCTGCCGTCGACGTTCCGGTGGCGCCGTCGGGCTTCCACCGCGTCATGCTCCAGCCGGGCAGCGTCGCCGACGACGACAAGCTGACCGCGGCGCTGCAACGCCTGGTGCAGGAGGACCCGTCGATCCGGGTCGAACTCGATCCGGCCGCCGGGACCCGCGTGATCGCGTTCCAGGGCCCGAGCCACGTCGAGGTGTCGGTGGCACGACTGGTCCGCCGGGCAGGCGTCGAGGTCGAGGTCGTGCCTGCGCCCATCGACTACCGCAGCACGATCCGCTCGGCGGCGGCGGGTGTCGGGCGCCACGTCAAGCAGAGCGGCGGGCACGGCCAGTTCGGGGTCGTCCACCTCGAGATCGGACCGGCCGCTCCCGGCAGTGGCCTGGAGTTCACCGACGCGATCGTCGGCGGTGTCGTCCCGGGCCAGTACATCGGCTCGGTCGAAAAGGGCGTGCGAGCCGCGATGACCGAGGGGCCGCTGGGCGGGTTCCCGGTCGTCGACGTCGCGGTGCGACTGGTCGACGGCAAGCACCACTCGGTGGACTCGTCGGATGCGGCGTTCCAGATGGCAGGGATACTCGCCTTCCGGGAGGCGGTCGCGCGGGCCGACCCGGTCCTGCTGGAACCGGTCGCCCGCGTGACCGTCGTGGTCCCCGAGGACGTCGTCGGGGCGTTGCTCTCGGACCTGTCGGCCCGTCGCGGCCGGATCCTCGGCACCGGGGCGGTGGGGCCGGGCCGCAGCCAGGTCGAGGCATGCGTGCCCGAGGCGGAGTTGGTCGATCTCCCCGCCGACCTGCGTGCCCTGACCAGCGGCCGGGCCGAGCTGAGCCTGGCCTACGACCACCACGACGAGGTCCCCGAGGCGGTGGCCCGCCGGGTCCTGGAAGAACTCGTCACGTCCTGATCGGGGTGGGGCAGGTCGGGGATAGGCTCACGCCTCCCTGGTCCCCACGCGAGGCACGCCACTTGGATCGCGTTCTGCGCATCGGCCTGCTCGGCTGCGGCACGGTGGGCGGCGGCGTCGTCACCCTCCTCGACCGCGAGGCCGACGACATCGCGGCACGCACCGGCGCCCGCTTCGAGGTGACGCGCATCGGCGTGCGAGACCTGCAAAAGGCCAGGGGCCGTGGTCTGCCCGTCGCCGACGAGGTGTTCGACACCGACCTCGACGCGATCGTCGAGGCATCCGACGTCGACGTCGTGGTCGAGGTGATGGGTGGGCTCGACCCCGCCGACCGGCTCATCCGGCGGGCGCTCGAACTGGGCAAGCCCGTGGTCACCGCGAACAAGGAACTGGTCGCCCACGCCGGTCCGGAGTTGTACGAGGCCGCACGCGGTGCCGGTGTCGACCTGGCCTACGAGGCGGCGGTGGCCGGGGCGATCCCGATCATCAAGCCGCTCAAGGAGTCGCTGGCCGGCGACCGGGTCACCCG
>JAGXST010000004.1 GCA_018335555.1 Actinomycetota bacterium
CGGCGACGGCTCGCCGTTCTACATCTGCGGGCCGCGCATCCACGAGTTCATGCACGAGATGCACCGCGAGGTGATCGCGCCGCGCGAGCGCCAGACCATGATCGTGGGCGAGATGCCCGGCGTGACGGTCGACGAGGCGCTGGCGTTCACCGATCCCGCCCGGCGCGAGATCGACATGGTGTTCCAGTTCGAGCACGTGCAACTCGACCAGGACGGTCCGAAATGGAACGCCAGACCGCTGGACCTGCGTGAGCTCAAGGCGTCGTTGGCCCGCTGGCAGGTCGGCCTGGCGGAGCGGGGCTGGAACAGCCTGTACTGGAACAACCACGACCAGCCGCGCGTGGTCAGCCGGTTCGGTGACGACGGCGACCACCGCGTCACGTCCGCGAAGATGCTCGCGACCGTGCTGCACCTGCACCGGGGCACGCCCTACGTCTATCAGGGCGAGGAGTTGGGCATGACCAACACCTCGCTCGACGACATCGCCGACTTCCGCGACATCGAGTCGATCAACCACTACACCGAGGAGGTCGAGAGCGGCGCCGATCCCGCCGACGTGCTCGCTGCGCTGCGAGACCGCAGCCGCGACAACGCCCGGACCCCGATGCAGTGGGACGCGTCACCGAATGCCGGCTTCACCACCGGCGAGCCGTGGCTCGCGGTCAACCCCAACCACGTCGAGATCAACGCGCAGGCCGCCGTCGCGGACCCCGACTCGGTGCTCCACCACTACCGCCGCCTGATCGAGTTGCGCCACAGCGAACCGGTCGTGGTGCACGGCGACTTCACGTTGCTGCTGCCCGACCACCCGCAGGTGTATGCGTTCACGCGCCGCCTCGACGACGTCGAACTGCTGGTGCTGGGCAATTTCGGCGCGGATCCGGTCACAGCCGAGGTCGACGGAGCGGACGCCTGGCAGGATGCGGAGGTCGTGGTCGGCGAGCCGGCCTCCGGGGCCGACCCGCTTGCCCTCGGCCCCTGGGAGGGACGGGTGATGCGCCGCAGGATCGCGTGATCAGCCGTCGTCACCGTGGCCGGATCGGGCGGACCGGCTCCGGGCCGGTGTAGCGCGAGTTCGGGCGCATGATGCGGTTGCCGTCCATCTGTTCGAGCGCGTGCGCGGTCCAGCCGATGGCGCGGCTGACCGCGAACGTCGGGGTGAACAGGGCCGGTGGCAGCCCGGCCGCGTCCATCACGATGGCCGCGTGGTATTCGACGTTGACGTCGAGTACGCGGTCGGGCTTGAGCTCACGCAGCACCCGTCGTGCGGTCTGCTCGACGTGCAGGGCGAGGTCGATGCGCGGCCCGCCGAGTTCCTGGGCGGTCTCGCGCAGCAGCCGGGCCCGCGGGTCCTCGGTGCGGTAGATCCGATGGCCGAACCCCATGATGCGCTCGCCACGGCCGACGGCGTCCCGGATCCACGCCTCGGCGCGGTCGGGCGTGGCGATGTCGTCGAGCATCTCGAGGGCCAGGCTGGGCGCGCCGCCGTGCAGCGGGCCGGACAGGGCGCCGACCGCCGCGACCAGCACGGCGCCGAGGTCGGCCCCGGTCGAGGCGACGACCCTGGCGGTGAACGTCGAGGCGTTGAGACCGTGGTCGATCGTGAGCACGAGGTAGCGCTCGAGCGCGGTCACCCGATCGGGCTTGGCGGCCTCACCCGTGACCAGTTGCAGATAGGCCGCGGCGGTCGAGGCGGGCAGGTCGTCGAGGTCGGCGGCCACACCGGGACGGTGGGTGGCCGCGACGAGCAGCGGCCCCACGGCCGCCAGTGCGAGCGCCTGGTCGATGCGCTGCTGTGGCGACAGGTCGAGCCACGGTCGTGCGCCGAGGTCGGCCGCCGCCAACGACCAGGCGGTGCGCAGCGCGGCGACCCGGTCGGTCGCACCCGCCGTGACCTGGTGGACGCGGTCGAAGAGCGCCGGGGTGAAGTCGCGGCGTAGTCCGGCGATCCGGTCGGTGAACCGGTCGGCCTCGGTCGTGTCGGGCAGGTCGCCGTACAGCAGCAGGTGCCAGACCTCTTCCAGGCGGCAGTTGCGGGCCAGGTCGGTCGCGTCGTAGCCGCGGTACTGGAAGAAGCCCTCCGTCCCACGCACGTCGCCGATCTGCGTGTCGGTGACCACCACGCCCTCGAGTCCGCTGGGAGCCACCTGCACCGCTGCCGCCATCATCGATCCTCCGCGTCGTCTCGTCGTTGGCCGCACCGTGCCTCGGCGCTTCGACGATCGTCAACGTTGATATCGTCATCAATGTCACGGAGCGCACGGAGATGAGGCCATGGCCGAGTGGTTGAGCAGCGCCGAGGCGTCCCGTCGGCTGGGCGTGAAACCGGCGTCGTTGTACGCCTATGCCTCCCGAGGACAACTGCGGCGGCGCACCGGCCCGGACGGCCGGCGCAGCGAGTACCACCCGGACGACGTGGCGACGCTGGCGGTCCGGGGCCGGCGGTCGCGACCGATGCAACCCACCGACGTGGTCGTGCCGACCGCCATCACGGCAATCATCCCGGTCGGACCGACCTACCGCGGCGTACCGGCGGTCGACCTGGCCGGCGATGAAACGTTCGAGGCCGTGGCCGACCTGCTCTGGGAGTCGCCACACGAACCCGACGCATGGCGAGCTGCAGCCGAGGTGCCCGACCCGGTCCCGACGACGTCGCGGGCACATGGCGGGCTTGACGCCGGCCAGCGGTTGCTCGCGGTGACCGTCGGGCTGCGGGCGGCCGACCCACTCGGCCGCGACCTGCGACCGACCGTGGTCGTGGCGACCGCCCGCCGCCTGCTGGGCGCCCTGGCGGCGTCGCTGGGCGGCGGCTCCGCACCAGGGACCCCTCTTGCAGAGGTGGTGGCCCGCTCGCTCGGCACGGAGGTCGGCGATGCCGCCGTCCGCGCCGTCGACGCTGCCCTGGTGCTGCTGGCCGACCACGAACTGGCCGCGTCGACCCTGGCGGTGCGGGTCGCGGCCTCGGCGCGATGCGACCCCTACGCGGCCGAACTCGCGGGGCTGGCCGTGCTCACCGGGCCCCGCCACGGCGCTGCCTCGCGTGGCCTCGAGATCGCCCTGACCGAGGTGGCAGCCGGCGCTCCTGCCACGGGGGCCCTCGCCGCGGCCGCCGCCGGATCGTCGGTGGGCGGCTTCGGGCATCCGCTGTATCCCAACGGCGACCCGCGGGCCATCCGCCTGCTCGAGGTGCTCGAGGCCGGCGACCTCGGCCCGCGCCTCGGCCCGTTGCG
>JAGXST010000005.1 GCA_018335555.1 Actinomycetota bacterium
CGCCGGCGGGCCGAGCCGACGAGCTAGGTCGCCGGCCGGCCGCGAGATTCGTTGAGCGCCGCTCGCAGGTCGACGGCGCGCCCCGAGGTCAACGGCCGGAGCGCGTCGACGACCTCCCAGGCCGTCCTGAACCGCAGGCGGGGGTCGCTGCGCGTGAGCCCCGTGACGACCTCGCTGAGTAGCTGGGAGTCGGTCGCGCCGAGGTCGAGCAGGTCCGGCACCTCGGCGGTCAGCCGGGCCAGTGCCGTCGCCGTGTCCGTGTCCCCGGCGAACGGGCGGCGTCCCGTCGCGGCCTCCCACAGGATCAGCCCGAGCGCATACAGGTCGGTGCGTTGGTCCCCGGTCCGACCCTCGACCTGTTCCGGCGCGAGATAGGCCGGGCTTCCGGCGACCTGGCCCCTCGCCGCCGGCGTCAGCTCGGCGGTCAGGTGTCGGGCCGTCCCGAAATCGACGACCTTGAGGCTGCCACGGTCGGTGAGCACGACGTTGCGGGGTTTCAGGTCGCGGTGCACGACCCCACGCGCGTGGATGGCGGCGACGGCGGTCGCGAGTTGACCTCCCACGGCGGCGACCACGTCGGCCGGGAACGGGGCGTGTTCGTTGATCAGCTCCCGCAGCGTCATCCCGCCCACGTACTCCATGATGAGGAAGAGCTGGTCGCCGCTGACCTCGACGTCGTAGAGCGCCATCACGTGCTCGTGCTCCACCCGCGCCAGCAGGGCGGCCTCGCGGCGGAAGCGCTTGAGCGCCTGGCCATCGTCGAGCAGGCCGGTGCGCATGATCTTGATCGCGACCGTGCGCTGCAGCCGCTGGTCCGTCGCCCGCCAGACCAGCCCCGCGCCCCCGGTGGCGACGAGTTCGTCGAGGCGCCAGCGCCCGCCGACGACCGCGCCGGCGCCGGTGGCGACCTCACCGCCGACCCGAGGGGTCGCCTCCTCGCGCTCGGCGACGATCCGCTCGCGTTCGGTCGCGACGCGGTCGCGTTCGTCGGCACGCCCTTCGCGAGCGTCCGCGTGCTGCTCGCGCGTGCGCAACTCCGCCTGGCGGGCGTCGAGCTCACGCTCACGGTCCGCCAGCGTTTCGTCGCGCCCACCGGCGCCTCTGGTCTCGCTCACGCGCAAGAGCGTAGTCCGGAGGCGACTTCCCAAACGGCCGGGTTCGGTCGCCATCCAGCGACCACCTCGACTCCGACGGACGACCCGCTACCCTGTGCAACACGAGGCGGTCCGACCGCCTTGGAACACGTCGTCACCTTCCGGCGGTTCCCGGCCGACACGCCGAGGATCGACCGGCCCGGTGACCGCTTTTCGGCCTCTCGGATGGGCCCGCGGCCCTGCGCCGCACTCCTCCCGGCTGCGTGTTCGACACGCACCGCGCGATCCCGGCTCCGGCCGGCCCTCGCCGTGCACGCGCCGGCGAACCGCGTCGACGCGCCACATCGACGTGCCCACCGACAACGAGGTGGGCGACAAGGTTGCTTCGTGACTTCCACGTTCTCCGAGCTCGGCGTCCCCGCCGCACTCGTCGACCGCCTGACCGCGCTCGGCATCACCGCTCCGTTCCCGATCCAGCAACTGACGCTGCGCGACGCCCTCGGCGGCCGCGACCTGTGCGGCAAGGCGCCCACGGGGTCCGGCAAGACGCTGGCCTTCTCGCTGCCGGTCGCGATCGGCGTCGGCCGCGGCGCGCCGAAGCGTCCGCGGGCGCTCCTGCTCGTCCCCACCCGCGAGCTGGCCTCCCAGGTCAGCGAGGTCCTCTCGCCGCTGCTCGCGGTGACCGACCGCAACGTCGTCACCCTGTACGGCGGCACCAGTGTCGGCCGTGACCGGCAGCGTCTGGCGAAGCGCGTCGATGTCGTCGTCGCCACCCCCGGCCGGCTCGAGGACCTGTTGCAACAGCGGGCCCTCACCCTCGGCGACGTGGACATGGTCGTCATCGACGAGGCCGACCGCATGGCCGACATGGGCTTTCTGCCCGTCGTCCGCCGGATCCTCGACCAGACCCGCAACCAGCGCCAGACGCTGCTGTTCAGCGCCACGCTCGACGGCGACGTGGACGTCCTGGTCCGTCGCTACCAGAAGAACCCGGCGCGCCACGAGTTCGACACGCCCGCCGAGGCCCGAGGCGACGTCCGCCACGTCTTCTGGGCGGCCGAGCGGCCCGAACGTCGCAAGCTGACCGCGAAGATCGTGCGTGAAACCGGTCCCGCCATCGTGTTCACCCGCACCAAGCACGGTGCCGACCGCCTGGCGAAGCAGCTTGCCCAGGACGGCATCACCACCGCCGCCATCCACGGCAACCGGTCCCAGAACCAGCGCGAATCGGCCCTGGCCCGCTTCGCCGACGGCCGTGTCCACGTCCTGGTGGCGACCGATGTCGCCGCCCGTGGCATCCACGTCGACGACGTCGCGGCGGTCGTGCACTACGACCAGCCCGCAACCGACAAGGACTACGTCCACCGTTCCGGCCGCACCGGTCGCGCCGGTGCCGAGGGCCTGGTCGTGTCGCTGGTCGGCGCCGAGGAGCGCAAGGACGTGCAGAAACTGCAGCGCGACCTGGCGCTTCCCGAGGGGCTGCACGACATCGAGCTGTCCCTGCTCAATGGTGGTGTCCTGCCCGCACCGCGGCAGGACACCCGGATGCACACCCCGCGCGAGCGGCGCGGCGGGAGCACCGGCGCCTCGCGCAACGGCGGAGCCGCCCCCGCGACCAGCCGAGGGCGCGCACGCCACGGCCGCTCCGGCGGCGATGCGAACGGCGGTCAGCCCGCGGGCGGCCGCAAGCGGGCACGACGCCGCTGACCCCGACCCAGCCGGGCCCGGGGGACGGGCCCGGCTGGCTGGGCATCGGGGAATAGCGGTGGCGGTGGCGGGCGTTGTGGTCGATAGTTGCAAATGAAACCAACGCCCGCCACCTCGAAAAGGCCTCCGCCATGGCAGTCCCCGTGCAGTTCGGCGTGTTCTCCGTCAGCGACATCACGCCGGATCCGACCACCGGCCGCACACCCACCGAGGCCGAGCGGCTGGAGGCGGTCGTCACGATCGCCAAGAAGGCCGAGGAGGTCGGCCTCGACGTCTTCGCGCTCGGCGAGCACCACAACCCGCCGTTCTTCTCGTCCTCACCGACCACCACGCTGGCCTTCATCGCCGCGCAGACGCGGCGGCTGATCCTGTCCACGGCGACCACGCTGATCACGACCAACGACCCGGTCAAGATCGCCGAGGACTACGCGATGCTGCAGCACCTCGCCGGCGGGCGCATGGACCTGATGATGGGCCGCGGCAACACCGGACCCGTCTACCCGTGGTTCGGCTACGACATCCGCGCCGGCATCGACCTCGCGGTCGAGCACTACGCGCTGCTGCGTCGGCTGTGGACCGAGGACGTGGTCGACTGGGAGGGCAGGTTCCGCACCCCGCTGCAGGGCTTCACGTCCACGCCACGCCCACTGGACGGCGTGGCCCCGTTCGTCTGGCACGGCTCGATCCGTTCGCAGGAGATCGCCGAACAGGCCGCCTACTACGGCGACGGCTTCTTCCACAACAACATCTTCTGGCCGATCCACCACACCAGCCAGATGGTCGAGCTGTACCGCCGCCGGTTCGAGCACTACGGCCACGGCAGCGCCGAGCAGGCCATCGTCGGCCTCGGCGGGCAGTTCTTCGCCCGCACCAACTCCCAGGACGCCGTCCGCGAGTTCCGGCCCTACTTCGACGTCGCGCCCGTGTACGGCCACGGCCCCTCGCTCGAGGACTTCACCAGGATGACCCCCCTGACCGTGGGCAGCCCCCAGCAGGTCATCGAGCGCTACGCGGGCATGCGTGACGCCGTCGGCGACTACCAACGCCAGCTCTTCCTGATCGACCACGCCGGTCTGCCGCTCTCGACCGTGCTCGAACAGCTCGAGATCCTCGGCGGCGAGATCGTCCCCGCCCTCCGCAAGGAGTTCGCCACCAACCGCCCGGCCCACGTCCCGGATGCCCCGACCCACGCCTCGCGCAAGGCGGCCCGTGACCAGGCCGGCACCGACGTGCTCGCCGGCGTCGAGGCCGTGGAGGGGCTGCGATGACCACCCGAACTCTCGCCGTCGTCTCGGCCGGTGTCGGCCAGCCCTCCTCGACCCGGTTGCTTACCGACCGGCTCGCCCAGGCGACCACCGCCGCCGTGCGCGAACGCGGCGACGACGTCGTGCTCGAGGTGATCGAGCTGCGCGAGCTCGCCCACGACCTGACCGACAACGTCCTGACGTTCTTCGCCAGCGACCGGCTGCAGGCGGCCAAGGACACGGTCGCCGGTGCCGACGGGGTCATCGCCGCGACCCCGATCTTCAGCGCCTCGTACAACGGCATGTTCAAGGACTTCTTCGACGTGCTCGACGCCGACTCGCTGGCCGGGGCCCCGGTGCTGCTGGCCGCGACCGCGGGCACGGCCCGGCACTCGTTGGCACTCGAGCACGCGTTGCGGCCGCTGTTCGCCCACCTCAAGGCGACGGTCGTGCCGACGGCGGTGTTCGCGGCGTCCGAGGACTGGGGCAATGGCGGCCAGGTCGACGGCGCGATCGAGGGCGGCCTGGCCACGCGCATCGATCGCGCCGCCGGTCAGTTGGCGGACCTGATGGTCGGCGCGCCGGTGCGCCGCCCACCGGCTGCGTCGACCACCGACACGGGCCCCGCCGGCCGCCTGCCCGACCCGACGCCGTTCGAACAGTTGCTGCGGGGAACCTGACCATGCGTGACGTCGAGGTGGTCGTGGTCGGCGCCGGGCAGGCCGGGCTGTCCGCGGCGTACCACCTCGGCGTGCGCGGCTTCGAACCCGAGCGCGAGTTCGTGGTGCTCGACGGCGACGACGGGCCGGGTGGTGCGTGGCGCCACCGCTGGCCGACCCTGACGATGGCTGCTGTCCACGGCCTGCACGACCTGCCCGGCCTCGGGCTCGGCGAGGTCGACCCCGATGCGCAGGCCAGCACGGCCGTCGCCGACTACTACGCCCGCTACGAGCGGCTCTTCGACCTGCCGGTGCACCGCCCGGTCCACGTGGAGCGCGTCGAGGAGGCCGGCGACGGCCGCCTGCTGGTCGTCCATGGCGACGGCGCGTGGCGGACGAGGGCGCTGGTCAACGCGACCGGGACCTGGACCCGACCGTTCTGGCCCAACTACCCGGGTATGGCCGAGTTCGCCGGACGACAGTTGCACACCGCCGACTACGCCGGACCCGACGAGTTCATCGGCCGGCACGTGGTGGTCGTCGGTGGGGGCCACTCCGCGGTCCAGCACCTGGCCGAGATCAGTGCCGTCACGTCGACGACCTGGGTCACGCGGCGACCGCCGCGGTGGCGGGACACGCCCTTCGACCGCGCCGCCGGACGGGCCGCCGTGGCCATGGTCGCGGAGGCGGTCGCCGAGGGCCGCCGCCCCGACAGCGTGGTCAGCGTGACCGGACTGGTCGCCACGCCGCCGGTCGAGGCGGCACGCGAACGCGGTGCGCTCGACCGGCTGCCGATGTTCGACCGGATCACGCCCGACGGCGTCGCCTGGCGCGACGGCCGCTTCGCGCGGGCCGATGTGATCCTGTGGGCGACCGGGTTCCGTCACGCGCTCGACCACCTCGCCCCACTCGACCTGCGCGACGCCAGGGGCGGTATCCGGATGGACGGCACGCACGTGGCCGGTGACCCACGGATCCACCTGCTCGGCTACGGGCCGTCCGCCAGCACGATCGGCGCGAATCGGGCCGGTCGCGTCGCTGTGCGCGACCTGCGTCAATTCCTCGACGACTCCGCCGCCGCCTGACCCTGCCGGTCAGCGCACCTCGAGCAGCACCTTGCCGGTGGCGCGGCGTTCGTCGAGTTCCCTGATCGCCTCGGCGGCCCGCTCCAGCGGGTAGGCCGAGCCGAGTACCGGCGCGAGATCCCCGGTACGGATCAGTTGGGCGAGATCGGCCCACTGGATCGCCGGGTAATCCATGTCGCGCAGGAAATGGGCACCCCAGGCCACCCCGATCACGGCGGTGTTGTTCAACAGCAGGCGGTTGACCTTCACGGTCGGGATCTCGCCGCCGGTGAACCCGATCACCAGCAGGCGACCCTCGGGCGCCAGGCTGCGCAGCGAGTCGGTGAACCGGTCACCGCCGACCGGGTCCACGATCATGTCGACGCCGCGCCCTTCGGTGATCCGGGCGACTTCGTCCCGGAATCCGTCGGCGGTCACCACCTCGTTCGCGCCCGCCTCGCGGGCGGCGTCGGCCTTCGCGTCGCTCGACACCACCGCGATGACGCGGGCACCGTACGCCCGGGCCAACTGGATCGCTGCGGTCCCGACGCCACCGCCGGCGCCGTGGACCAGGACGCACTCGTGCGGTTGCAGACGACCGCGGCGGATGAGCGCGAAGTGGACCGTGAGATAGTTCATGGGCAGTCCCGCGCCGGCCGCGAACCCGACCTCCTCGGGGAGCGGGAACACCAGGCGAGGATCCACCGCGACCGTCTCGGCGAACCCGCCGAATGCCGGGAAGGCCGCCACGCGGTCGCCGGGCCGGAACCGGCTGTCCTCGGGTGCGCTGCGGACCACCCCCGCGACCTCCGATCCGGGCACGAAGGGGAGTTCGGGCTTGAACTGGTACTCCCCGCGCGTCAACAGGACGTCGGGGTAGGTCACCCCGGCGGCGTGCACCTCGATGACGACGGTGCCGTCCTCGCCGCCGGGCTCGTCGATCTCGTTGACCTCGACCGCGTCCGGCCCGTCCAACCGCGTCACCTGTACCGCCCGCATGGGTCCCTCTCTGGTTCGTCCCGGTGCACAGGCAAGCAGGTCACGCGGCCACGACACCAGCGGACGCGGCCGGAGGTCGGCAGCGGTGACGGATCGGGGCCGGCACAGCGGCGTAGCCTCGGCCGGTCGCGACGGATGCCGTCGCACCGGCCGACGGAGCCACGGTGAGCTTCAACGACGACGTTCGCATCGATCCGGGCCGTGCCTCGCGGGGGCGACGCGGCGGCGCCGGTATCGCCATCGGTGGTGGTGGCGGCCTGGTGCTGCTGCTCCTCGCGATGCTGTTCGACGTCCCGCTCGGGAACCTGACCGGCGGCGGCGGCGCAGGCCAGGGCGCCGGCGAGGAGATCCAGGGCGGTTTCGAGCACTGCCAGAGCGGCGCCGACGCCAACGAGCACGTCGACTGCCGGATCATCGCGACGGCCGAGTCGCTCGACGTGGTCTGGGAGGAGCAGTTGCCGGCCGCCGGCGGCCCCGAGTACGAGCCGCCCGGACTGGTCATCTTCGAGGGGTCCGTGGAGACCGGCTGCGGCAGCGCGACCAGCGCGGTCGGGCCCTTCTACTGTCCCGCGGACACCACGACCTACTTCGACACGGGCTTCTTCGACACGCTGCGCGACCGGTTCGGTGCCGGCGAGGGCCCGCTGGCCGAGCAGTTCGTCGTCGCCCACGAGTTCGGCCACCACATCGAGCACCAACTCGACCTGCTCGGGCAGGCGCAGCGCGATCCGCAGGGCCCCGAGTCCGGTGCCGTGCGGGTCGAGTTGATGGCCGACTGCCTCTCGGGCGTCTGGGCCCACCACGCGACCCAGGCGATCGACCCCGAGAGCGGCGTGCCGTTCCTGCAGGAACTGACCGACCAGGACATCGAGGACGCTTTGTCGGCCGCCGCCGCCGTCGGTGACGACCGGATCCAGGAACAGGTACAGGGGCAGGTACGTCCCGAGACGTTCAGCCACGGGACCAGCGAGCAGCGCCAGCGGTGGTTCTCGACCGGTTACCGCGAAGGTGACCTGCGTGCCTGCGACACCTTCTCCACCGACCAGTTGTAGCGTCAGGGGCAGGGGAACAAGGCGCGGATCCCACCGGTGCCGACGGTCCAGTCGCAGCCGAGGAGCGGATCGGCGATGTCGGCGACCAGGTCGTCGCCGTCGGGACGCGCCCCGGTCTCGACCCAGGTGAACAGGTCACCGAAGGACTGCCGCCATTCGGCGTCGGTGAAGGTGCAGTGACCCACGTCGCGGATCGCGCGCTGGACGAGCAGGTCGCTGCGCCCGTTCGCCGCCACCTCCCGGGCGTAGATCTGCTGCATCTCGATCGGGACGAACAGGTCACCGATGGTGTGGATGGACAACACCGGCACCTGCGGATCGCCGTCGATGATCGGGGCGGGCTGCATGCCCTTGGACCTGCGGACCCGGTTGGCCGCCTCGACACGCAGGATCTCGTCGTCGAGGTGGGCGAACTGCGGCCCGTACTCCTCGGCGTAGACGGTGTCGCTGTTCTGGCCGACGATGCCGGGCCGGTTCGCGATCGTCCCGTCGCCCTCGCCGAGGTCGAAGAAGAAGTTCTCGCCGGCGAGCACGTTCCAGTAGTCCCAGGCGACGTCGTAGATCAGGCCGCGCTCGCCACCGGAGCCGATCTCGACGAAGTCCTTGAACTGCTGCCCGGCCGGGGTCAGCAGGTTCGCGCCGCCGACCAGGGGGCTGCCGCCCATGGCCCACTGGCTGCTCGGGCGACCGAGATCGTCGTGGAGCGAGAGCGCCTGCTTGATCTGGACCACCTCGTCGTCGACCCAGTCGGCGTCGGGATAGGTCAACGCGTCGGCGTCGAGCCCTGCGAACGCGGCGGCGCCGAGGTTGTAGTCGAGGAAGTAGTCGAACAACTCGACGTCGCCGAGGACCCCGCAGGCCGGGAGCGCACCGTCGTACAGGCGCGGGAACCGTTCGATCGCGGCGGCGGTGACGTGGCCACCCATCGAGGCGCCGGCGAGGTAGGTGCGGTCGGCCCGGCCCCACAGTTGCTGGGCGCGTTGGGTGACGTTGTTGGTGTCGAGCACGCCGACGCCGGGGTCGTAGCTGTTGCGTCGGTAGCTCGAGGCGATCCATGCGTATCCCTGCTCGAGCAACCACTGGCGCGCCGGCGGCGGGTCGACGTAGAGCTGTGTGCCCTCCCCGCGGTAACCGTGGGCCCACACGACGAGGTCGCCGTTCCAGTCGTCGGGGCGTTGCCCGACGTAGACCGCCCCGGCGATCTCACCCTGGACGGTCTCGACACCGTCGCCGTCGATCGAGGAGATTGGTGCGGCGTTGGCGCCGATGCCCAGCGGCGCGTCGGCGTCGTACCAGTAGGCGGGCCCCGGCGAGGCGGCGGCGGGTATGGCCAGCAGCGAAGCGGCCAGGGCCGCGACGAGGACCACGACGAACGACGATCTACGCATGGCGGACTCCCGGGACGCGCCGAACGGACCATTGCCAGCCATCTCCCGACGGGCCGGTCACAAGACACTAGCCCTAGCGGCGGCTCAGCGGCGGAGGTTTCCGAGCAGACCGCGGATCAACGAGCGGCCGACCTCTCGCCCGACGCTGGCCGCCGCGTTCTTGACCATGCGTTCGGTGGCGGTCTCACGGTTGCTGGTCCGGCGGGCCGGTGTCGAGGCCTTGCGGGTGCGCTTCTGCTCGGCCTCGAGTTCCTTCTCGCGGCGGGCCAGCGCGTCGGCCTCCTCTTTCGCACGCTCGTGGGCCTCGGCGGCCGCAGCGCGCTCCTCGGCCTTCTTCGCCAGGATCTCGGCGGCCGATTCGCGGTCGACGCGCTGCGCGTAGCGTTCGCGCAGCGGGCTGGCCGCCATCAGCCGCTGCACGGTGGCGTCGTCGACCGGGTCCATCAGCGACACCGGTGCGACCAGTCGGGTCGGCACGGTCGGCGTCGGTCGGCCCTTGGGGCCGAGCACGGTGACCAGCGCCTCGCCGGTCCCCAGGCCGGTGAGCGCCTCCTGGACCTCGTAGTGATCGCTGACCGGGAACGTCGCGGCGGTGGCCTTGATGGCCTTCTGGTCCTGCGGCGTGAACGCCCGCAGGGCGTGCTGCACCCGGTTGCCGAGCTGGGCGAGCACGTCCTCGGGGACGTCGCGCGGCTGCTGGGTGACGAAGAACACGCCGACCCCCTTCGACCGGATCATGCGGACCGTCAGCTCGATGGAGCCGCGCAGCGTCTTCGACGCGCCGTCGAAGAGCAGGTGGGCCTCGTCGAAGAAGAACACCAGCTCCGGCTGGTCGGGGTCGCCGACCTCGGGTGAGGTCTCGTAGATCTCGGCCAGGAGCCACATCATGAAGGTGGAGAAGATGCGCGGCTTGGTCTGCACGTCGACGAGGTTGAGGATCGTGACGACCCCCTTGCCGTCCTGGGTCCGGCGCAGGTCGGCCACGTCGAACTCCGGCTCACCGAAGAAGTCGTCGCCACCCTGGGTCTGCAGCTCCATCGCCTTGCGCAGCAGCACGTTGAGGGTCTGCGTGCTCATGCCGCCGTAGCCGGCCTGCACCTCGCGACCCTCGTCCGAGGTCAGGTACTTGAGCAGCTCGATCAGGTCCACCAGGTCGAGCAGTGCCAGCTGCGACTCGTCGGCGTACTTGAAGATGACCTGCAGCACCGACTCCTGCGTGTCCGTGCAGTCCATGACCTTGGCCAGCAACAACGGCCCGAACGAGCTGACCGGCACGCGCAGCGGCGTGCCGGACTCGCCCGAGATCGACAGCAACTCGACCGGGAACGACTCGGCGGCCCACGGCAGCCCCATGCCGGACATGCGCGCGTCGATGTGCTCGTTGCCGGGACCGGGTTCGGCCAGGCCGGTCAGGTCGCCCTTGAGGTCGGCGAGGAAGACGGGCACCCCGGCACGCGAGAGCTGCTCGGCGAACACCTGCAGGGTCTTGGTCTTGCCCGTGCCGGTCGCGCCGGCGACCAGTCCGTGCTTGTTCAGCATCCGCAGCGGGACCTGGACGTAGTGGTCGTTGAGCGGGCTCTGCAGGCCGGGATCGAGGGGGCGACCCAGGATGATGGCGTCGTCGTCGAAGCCGTAGCCGGCCGCGAGTACCTCGTCGAGTGCCGTCATCGTCTCGCCCTCCGCAGGAGACCGCAGCCTAGTTGTCGGGTCGAAGGGCACCCTCGGACCGGCCGCCCCGCCGCGCGGGTCAGGAGACGACCTGGTTCTTGCCGGCGTCCTTCGCCGCATACAGGGCGCGGTCCGCCGGTGCCAGCATCTCGCTGACACCCGGGCCGGTCCCGAGCGCAGCGACGCCGACGCTGACCGTGACCTGCAACGCGGGATCGAGGGCGGCCCAGTGGTCCGAACCGGCGATGGCGCCGCGCAGGTCGTCGGCGACCCGGTGTGCGCCGGCGAGTTCGCAGCCGGCCAACACGACGACGAACTCCTCGCCGCCGAGGCGGGCGCACACGTCCTCGGGCCGCACCGTCTCGCGGAGCACCGTGCCGAGGCGACGCAGCACCTCGTCGCCGACGGCGTGTGAGAGCCGGTCGTTGACGAGCTTGAAGTCGTCGATGTCGAGCAGCACGACGCTGACCGGCTCGTCGGCGGAGCGACGCCGGAGTGCGGCCTGTTCGAGGACCCGCTCGAGCCCCCGCCGGTTGAGCAGCCCGGTCAGCATGTCGGTGACGCTGTCACGCTGGAGTTGTTCGAGTTGGTGACGCACCTGCAGGGCCCGCAGACGACGGTCGGACGTCTGGTCGAACAGTTGCCGCTCGACCTGCCGCAGGTGGAGGAGCCACGCGAGCGCGGTCGTCGGTTCGTCGCGCTGGCGGTGGAGGTCGGCGAGGGCCTCGGCAGCCGCGGCGCACTCGCGGGGCAGCGCCAGCCGTTCGGCCTCGGTGTGTGCCAGTTCGAACATGGCCAGGGCACGCTCGGGCTCGTCCGGATCCAGCAGGCGCGCGAAGTCCGTTCGGGCCTCGACGGCACCATGGGGATGGCCGGCTGCGAGGTAGCCGTCGATCGCGTGCTCGAGCAGCGGTCGGGCCGCAGCCGCGTCACCGGTGGCAACGTGGACGAGCGCCGTGTTGTGGTCGGTCATCGCAACGCCGCGTGGTTCGGCGGCGGCCTCGAACCCGCGTCGAGCGGCCGCCAGGTGGTCCAGCGCGGCGCCGTGGTCACCCTGGCGGGTGGCGACCTTGGCGAGGTTGTTGCGGGCGCCGGCCTCGGCGACACCGTCGTCGAGGTGTTCGTGCAGCGCGAGGCAGCGCTCGAACGACCGGCGGGCGTCGTCGAGTTCGCCGAGCGCCAGGAAGGCGATGCCGATGCGGTTGAGCGTGGCGGCGGCGCCGGCCCGGTCACCGATCTGTTCGGACAGGGCCAGGGCCTCGAGGAGGTGGTCGAGCCCGCTGGATGGATCGCCGAGCACGCACTCGACGTGTCCGACCTCGGCCAGCGCCATCGCCAGCGCCGGCGGTGCCGCATCCTGCAGTCGGGGCAACGCGGCGAGCAGTGCCCGCAGGCCCGCCTCGTATTCGTTGCATGCCACCAGGCAGGCGCCCTCGACCGTCAGCGCGCGGCCGAGCAGCAGGTCGTCGCCGTCGGAAGCGGCGGTCGCGGCGACCTGGCGCGCGGCTTGCAGGGCGCCTTCGGGGTCGGCGCGGCGGTCCTGCCAAGCCCGGTTGAGTTCGTCCACGGTCACAACCACCGGCCGGGGTTGAGGATCCCCTGCGGGTCGAGGGCACGCTTGATGGAACGCATGACGCCGACGGCGACGGGCCCCACCTCGCGCTCGAGGTAGCGCGCCTTGAGCCGGCCGACACCGTGCTCGCCGGTGCAGGTGCCTCCGAGGTCGAGCGCCACCTCGATGATGTCGTCGAACGCCTGCAGCGTGCGCGCCATCGCGTCGTCGTCGCCGTGGGGGACGAGGAAGGTCGGGTGCAGGTTGCCGTCACCGGCGTGGCCGAACACGTAGACCTGCGTGCCACGACGGGCGGCGGCGACCTGCACGGCGTCGATCAGTTCCGGAAGCCGTGAACGCGGCACCCCGATGTCCTCCCAGACCGCGATGCCGTGCTGCTCGATGGCCGGGCCGGCGAGCCGGCGGGCCTGCAGCAGCGCCTCGGACTCCGCCGGGTCGTCGGTGACGGCCAGGTAGGTCGAGCCGGCCCGTTCGCACAACTCGCCGATGCGGGCGATCTCGGCGGCACGTTGGGCCCCGGGGGCGTCCGACTGGGCCAGCAGCAGGGCGGCGCAGTCGCGGTCGAGGCCCATGCGCTTCCAGTCGTCGACCAGGCACACCGTCGGCTGGTCCATGATCTCGAGCAGCGACGGGGTCAGCCCGGAGCGGGTGAT
>JAGXST010000006.1 GCA_018335555.1 Actinomycetota bacterium
CGGCGCCCACCCGGACTGGCAGGCGCCCGAGCGGCGCCGCGCCGCCGTCGACGAGGTCATGCGCCTGCACCCGGCCGGCTTCATCGGTTCACGTCGCGTGGCGCGCACCACCGAGTTCGAGGGCACGCCGCTGCCGGCCGGCACGCTGGTCTTCTACAGCCCGATGCTCACCCACCGCCGCCCCGAACTGTGGGCGGACCCCGATCGGTTCGACCCCACCCGGTTCGAAGCCGGTATCCGGGCCTGGACGTACATCCCCTTCGGTGCCGGGCAACGAACCTGTCTCGGCACGCATCTCGCGCGCCTCATGCTCGACGAGGCGCTCGACGTCGTGCTGCAGCGGCCGTTGCACGCCGTCGACGGCGACCCGTCGCCGGTCGCCGCGGTCACGATCGCGCCCCGCGGTCCGCTGCGACTGCGGCGTGCCACCCCCGACTCGGCAACCATCGGCGCCACCTTCTCCCCCGCGGCCCACCATGCCGGGACCCGCCACGACGAAAGCCACCGACCGTGACACGCGCACTCGTCCTCGGCGCCGGCATCGGCGGCCTGTCCGCCGCCGCCCGGCTCGCCCACGCCGGCTACGAGGTCCAGGTCCACGAACGCCTGCCCCGTCCGGGGGGCCGCGCGAACCTGATCGAACGCGACGGCTTCCGCATCGACACCGGCCCGAGCATCCTGCTGATGCGCGACATCGTGGAGGGAACCTTCGCCGACGTCGGCGCGGACCCGGCCGACTACGTCTCGATCCGGCGCCTCGATCCGGCCTACCGGGTCTTCTTCCACGACGGGTCGCAGTTGCAGGCCCGCGTCGACCGGGCCGAACTGCGGGCCGAACTCGACGCGATCGAGCCGGGTGCCGGCGCCAGGTTCGACGAGTTCGCCGAGATCGGCCAGAAGCTGTACCGCGGCGCCCGCGAACACTTCGTCGAACGCAACTTCCGTTCGCTCGGCGAGATGTTCGGCGTGTCCAACCTGCCGCAGTTCGTGTCGCTGCGGGTCTACGAGCGCATGCACACCCTCGTGGGCCGCCACTTCCGCGACCCACGACTGCAGCAGTTGTTCACGTTCAACGCGATGTACATCGGCATGAACCCCTTCACGGCGCCGGCCATCTATGCGCTGTTGCCCTACAACGACACCGTCGAGGGCGTGCACTTCGCCGACGGCGGGATGTACGGGCTGGTCGAGGGTCTCGCCCGGTTGTGCGCCGACCTCGGCGTCGAGATCGTCTGCGACCACCCGGCGACCGGGGTCATCGAACGCGACGGTCGTGCCGCCGGCCTGCGGTTCGCAGACGGCGACCTCGAGGCGGACCTCACCCTGGTCAACGCCGACTGGCCGTGGGCGCAACGCCGCATGCTCGGCCGCGAGCCACGCCACCCGCTGCCCGGACGAAAGCTGCGCTACGGGCCGTCGGCGATGAACTTCTACCTCGGCGTGCGTGGTGACGTCGGCGACCTCGCGGCCCACAACGTCGTGTTCGGCGGTGACTACGCCGGCAACTTCGAGGACGTCTTCGCGGGCCGGGTGCACGAACGCCCGTCGTACTACGTGCACGTCCCGAGCCTGGTCGATCCCTCGCTCGCACCCGACGGACACCACGTCGTCTACGTCCTGGTGCCGCACGCGAACTCCGACGCCCCGATCGAGTGGGACCACGAACGCGAACGGCTCCGCGAGTTCGTGCTGACCGACCTGGCCGACAAAGGCGTCGACCTGCGCGACCGCATCGTCCTCGAGGAGGTGATCGACCCACCGCGCTGGGCGGAGGAGTTCTCCCTCGAGCGTGGGGCCACGTTCGGCCTCTCGCACGGCGTGTCACAGGTCGGCTGGCTGCGGCCCCACAACAAAGACGACCACCTCGACGACCTCTATTACGTGGGCTCGTCCACCCACCCGGGCGCGGGCGTGCCCATGGTGATGCTCTCGGCTCGCCTGGTCTCCGAGCGCATCGTCGACGACCGCCCGCCGGCCCGTCTCGGGGAGCGTGTCGGTGGCTGACGAGATCGTGCAGCGCAAGCGGCGCCACCTCGAGGTCTGCCTCGAGGACGACGTCGACTTCCAGACGCGCACGACCGGCCTGGAGGACGTCGAGATCCCCTATCAGGCCCTCCCCGAACTGCACCGCGGCGACATCGACCTCGACACCACGCTGCTCGGCCGGCGGTTGCGAGCACCGTTCCTCATCGGCGCGATGACGGGCGGCGAGGAACGTGGTGGCCGCATCAACCGGGCCCTGGCCGAGGCCGCGCAACGGCGCGGCGTCGGCTTCATGCTCGGCTCGCAGCGGATCATGCTCGAGCGTTCCGAGGCCCGCGCCAGCTTCCAGGTGCGTGACCTCGCGCCCGATGTCCTGCTGGTCGGCAACCTCGGCCTCGCGCAGTTCATCGCGGGTTACGGCGTGGCCGAGGCCGAGCGGGCCGTTGCCGAGGTCGGGGCCGACGCGCTCGCGGTCCACTGCAATCCACTGCAGGAGGCGGTCCAGGACGGCGACGTCGACTTTCGCGACGGTCGCCGCCGACTGGCCGAACTCGCCACCGGGCTCTCCGTACCGCTGGTGGTCAAGGAAGTCGGCCATGGCATCGGCCGGCACACCGCCCGCCACCTACGCGGCCTGAAGCTCGGCGCGGTCGACGTCGCCGGTGCGGGCGGCACGTCGTGGGCCCGGGTCGAGCAGTTCGTGCGCCACGGCCGCGTCGCACAGCCCGACCTCGCCGAGATCGGGGTGCCGACCGCGCGGGCCCTGATCGAGGTGGCCGGCGAGCTTCCGGGGATACCGCGCATCGCCTCCGGCGGGATCCGCAGTGGCACGGACGCGGCCCGCGCCCTGCTGCTCGGGGCCACCGCCGTGGCCGTGGCGCGTCCGCTGCTCGAACCCGCACTCGAGGGAGCGGACGCGGTGGTCTGCTGGCTGGACGGCTTCCTCGACGAGTTGCGGACCGTGATGTTCGCCGCCGGGGCCGGTGACGTCGCGACCATGCGCGGACTCGGTCTGGTCGGCGACCACAGCGCCGTCGGTCAAGGCCCCGCCCGGTCCTGATCGCCAAGGAGGCCGCTCACCTCGGCGAGGACACGCATCTCCACATCGCCGTCGACGACCTCGACCCGGTTCTTGCCGCCGAACTTGACCGTGTAGAGCGCATCATCGGCGCGACGCATGAGATGTTCGTGCGTTTCGCCGGGCAGCGCCGCTGCTGCGCCGATGCTGACCGAGATCGGCAGCAACTGTCCGCCGAGCGCCACCGGCGCGCGCAACCGGGCATGCAGCCGTCCGGCGAACGCCTCGAGGTCGGACCCGCCGGCATCGCTCTCGACGAGCACCGCGAACTCGTCGCCGCCGAGGCGTGCCGGGGTGTCACCGTCGCGCACGGCAGCGCGCAGGCGCGCCGCCACCTCGACGAGCACCGCGTCACCGACGGCGTGGCCGTAGGTGTCGTTGACCGGTTTGAAGTCGTCGAGGTCGATCATCAGCACCGCGACCGAGCCACCGTTGCGCCGCTCACGGTCGATGGCGTGTTCGAGGCGGTCGAAGAACAACGCCCGGTTCGCCAGGTCGGTGAGGGGATCGTGGAACGCCCGGTGGACGATCTCGGCCTCGAGCGCCTTGCGTTCGGTCACGTCCCGGGCGTTGAGCACGTAGCCGCCGCTCTCCCGTGTGGTCAGTCGACTCTCCACGTCGCGCCACTCGCCGTCCGCGGTACGCATCCGACACGCGATGTGGACCCCCGAGAACTGCTCGGGAGTGACGACGTCGTCGTCGAGCACGCCACGCATCGCCTCGGTCACGGCGTCACGGTCGTCGGGATGGACGAGGGAGAACACGCTGCGACCGAGCAGGTCCTCGACCTTGTGGCCGAACCGGATCTCGGCCGAGCGGTTGACCATCGTGAACCGACTGTCCGGGTCGAGCAGGGCGATCACGTCGGAGGAGTGCTCGATGATGCTGCTCAGTCGGGCCTCTCGCTCGGCCAGGGTCCGTTGCAGCCTGGCGCGCTCCTCGGCGAGCCCGGCCTCGATCGCGAACCGGCGCAGCAGGTCGAGCAGTTCCGCGTCCGGGACGTCGGTGCAGTACAGCAGCAGTGCCACGCGGGAGTCGTCGGGCCGCGGCAGTGGCACCATCACGTAGGCCGGGTACAGCGCCGTGGCCTGGCCGACGTGCTGCAACTCCCGGGCGACGGCTCCCTCGATGACCGTCGGTTGTGCGGTCTCGAACACGTGCAGCACCTGGCCGGGCAGGTGGCTCACCGGGACGTCGACGGACCGCTCGGTCCCGCATGCGGCTGCAGCGCGGAAGACGTCGCCTTGCCCCTCCCAGACCACGGCCGAGGTCCCCGTCCGCTCGACGAGGTCCACCGCCGTGGTCGCGACCTCCTCGAGGATGTCGCGCGGGTCGTGCAGGGCGGCCATCGCGCGGACCGACTCGAGCAGTCGTTGCTCGCGTCGGGTGGCCAGGTCACGCCGGTCGGCCTCGCGCCGAACGGTCCCGGCGAACGACGTGGCGCCGACCAGGACCACCCCGAGCGCCACGGCCGAGCCCACCTGCGGAGCGACCGAGACCTGGGTGCGGGTGACCTGCCACACAACCACGGAGGCGACGGCATAGACGTGCGCCCGCTTGGCGGGGGCGTGGAACCCTCGCTGCATGGCGACGGCGAACAGCAGCGGGAACAGGTTGAGTTGGGAGACGACCAGCAACCCGGCTGCGGTCATGGGGATGAAGCCGGCCAGGTCCAGGGCGGCCGAACGGTCACCGAAGCGGTGCATGCCCGCCGCCCACAGCCCCAGTCCGACAGCCGCCGCGAACGCGCCCGAACGCTGGGCGGCGGGCGCGTCGACGAGCTGCAGGACCAGGCCGACGGCGACGGCTGCGGTGAAGAGCGCGAACAGGCGTCGGAAGCGTGCGACGAGTTGCGCACGCTCCTGCCACGCCTGTGGATGCTGCACGGACCACTCCCAGCCGGACGCCGCCCTCCACTGCATCCATCGGCAGCACACGACGCGCGGTGAAGCTCAAGCCACAATTGGGCTGATGGGGCTAGTCAGCGCACGGCGCTCAGATCGTCGCCGGTGGCGCGGAGGCGAAGCCGAGCACGCACGGCGCTCAGATATTCGCGGCCTCCATGGCAGCCAGTTCACGCTTGAGGTCGGCGAGTTCGTCGCGTAGGCGCGCGGCGAACTCGAACCGCAGGTCGGCGGCCGCCTCGTGCATCTCCTCCTCGAGACGCTGGATCAACGCGCGCAGGTCCTCCTGAGGGACCTCGGAGACGTCGACCAGGTCGCGACCGACCGGGGCGTCGTCGGGCCGGTAGTGCTCGCCCTGCTCCTCGGCACGCACGGCCGCGATGATGTCCCCGACACGTTTGCGCACGGTCTGCGGGTCGATGCCGTGCTCGCGGTTGTGGGCCAGTTGCTTCTCGCGACGTCGCTCGGTCTCCCCGAGGGCTCGCGTCATCGAATCGGTGACGTGGTCGGCGTACATCACGACCTCGCCGTCGACATTGCGGGCTGCACGCCCGATGGTCTGGATCAGTGACGTCTCGGAGCGCAGGAAGCCTTCCTTGTCCGCGTCGAGGATGGCGACCAGGGACACCTCGGGCAGGTCGAGGCCCTCGCGCAGCAGGTTGATGCCGACCAGCACGTCGAACTCGCCGAGGCGCAGGCCGCGAAGGATCTCGACCCGCTCGACGGTGTTGATGTCGGAGTGGAGGTAGCGGACGCGCACCCCGTGTTCGAGCAGGTAGTCGGTGAGGTCCTCGGCCATCTTCTTGGTCAGCGTCGTGACGAGCACACGCTGGTCCTTCTGCGTGCGCAGCCGGACCTGCTCCATCAGGTCGTCGATCTGCCCGGTGGTCGGCTTGACGATCACCTGCGGGTCGACCAGGCCGGTGGGACGGATGATCTGCTCGGCGATCGTGTCCGACTCCCGACGCTCGTACGCGCTGGGCGTGGCGGAGATGAACAGCCGCTGGCCGATGCGCTCGAGGAACTCGTCGAAGGTGAGCGGCCGGTTGTCGAACGCCGAGGGCAACCGGAAGCCGTGCTCGACGAGCGACTCCTTGCGCGAGCGGTCACCCTCGTACATCCCCCCGACCTGGGGGACGGTGACGTGGGACTCGTCGAGGAAGACCACGAAGTCGTCGGGGAAGTAGTCGAGCAGCGTGAATGGCGCCGTTCCCGGTGCACGGCCGTCGAAGTGGCGCGAATAGTTCTCGATGCCGTTGCAGAACCCGACCTCGCGGATCATCTCGAGGTCGTAGTTGGTGCGCATCCGCAGCCGCTGGGCCTCGAGCAGCTTGCCCTGGGCCTCCAGCGCAGCCAGTTGCTCGGCCAGCTCGGCCTCGATCGAGGCCTGCGCCCGCAGCACGGCCTCGGTGGACGAGACGTAGTGCGACGCCGGGAAGACTCCGACCTGCTCGACCGGTCGGGAGACCTCGCCCGTCAATGGATCGACGCGGACGATGCGGTCGATCTCGTCACCGAAGAACTCCACCCGTACGGCGCGCTCGTCGTCCGCGGGGAACACCTCGAGCGTGTCGCCACGGACACGGAAGGTGCCGCGGATCAGGTTGAGGTCGTTGCGCGAGTACTGCAGGTCGACCAGTTTGCGCATCGCCTTCTCGAGCCCGACCTCCTCGCCCGAGCGCAGCCACAGGATCTTGTTCTCGTACTCGTGCGGCGAGCCGAGACCGTAGATGCACGACACGGACGCGACGACGACCACGTCACGACGCGACAACAGCGCCATCGTCGCGCGGTGGCGCAACCGGTCGATCTCGTCGTTGATCGACGAGTCCTTCTCGATGTAGGTGTCGCTCGAGGCGATGTAGGCCTCGGGCTGGTAGTAGTCGTAGTAGCTGACGAAGTACTCGACCGCGTTGTCGGGCAGGAAGTCGCGGAACTCGTTGGCGAGCTGGGCCGCCAGCGTCTTGTTCGGCGCCATCACCAGGCACGGCCGTTGCAGACGCTCGAGGACCTTCGCGGCGGTGAAGGTCTTGCCCGTCCCGGTCGCGCCGAGCAGCGTGACCGCCCGCTCGCCGGCCTCGAAGGCCTCGGTGATCTGCTCGATGGCGCGCGGTTGGTCACCGGAGGGGCTGAAGTCGCTGACGACGCGGAAGCGCCCGTCACCCGACCGGCGGTCGTCGAGGTCGCGGCGGCGTGGCGAGAAGGGCGTGGGCGCGGACGAGGACATGCGCCGAGGGTACCCCTGCGACCAGGACTGGTTCGGGCCGGGTCAGCGGCCCCCGGCGTCGCCGTCGTCGGTGCGTCCGGTGCCGTTGCCGTGCCGCTCGACGATGGTCCTGGCCACCTCGCGCAGGCGCAGGTTGCCGTCCTGCGACGTCTTTCGGAGCACCTCGAACGCCGTGTCCGGGTCGCAGCCCTGCGTTGCCATCAGCACACCCTTCGCCTGCTCGATGACGACCCGGCCGGCCAACGCCTCCTGCAACTGCTCAGCAAGACGGCTGACCCGCAGGAACGCCCGCGCGTTGGCCACCGTGCTGGCGGCGGGCGCGGCGATGCGGCGGATCAGTTCGCGGTCGGGAGCGGCGAAGCCGTTGGCGTCGGCGCCGAAGACGTTGAGGGCCCCGATGACCACGTCGTTCACGCGCAGGGGCACGGCGACGACCGAGCGGAACCCCAGTTCGACCGCGCGTTCGGCCACCGCGGGCCAGCGAGCGTCCTCGGCGAAGTCGTCGACGTGGCGTTCCTCACCGCTCTGGAGCGCCTCGACGCACGGCCCCTCGACCAGCTCGTACTGCAGCGCATCCACGAGTGCGGCGTCCTCGCTCGACCGCGCCGCCGTGCGGTAGCGGCCCCGTTCGTCCGCGACCGTGACGCTGACCGCCGCCGAGGTGCTGACCGCACGGGAGGTCAGCTCCAGTACCTGGGTCAACAGTTCCTCGAGGGACGCCTCCTCGATGAGCAGACCGGTGAGTTCCTCGAGCGTGCTGAGGTAGGCGCGCTCCGACTCGCCGTCGGCGGCATCGCGCAACCGGCTCCGCTGATCGACCACCAGCACACCCCTTGACGTCCGCAGCTCCGCGACCGCGGCTTGCCTGGCCCCAGGGCCGCGTCGAGCGTAGCGGCCGCAATCGTCGGGACATGAGCCGGCGCGCGGTCAGCCGACCGACGCCGCCGCCACGAGGTCGTCGAAGAGCCGATCCGTCGCCGCGTCCAGGGCCGTGAGGTCGCCGGTGTTCTCCACGACGAACGCGGCGGCGGCGCGGCGTTCGTCGTCGGTGGCCTGCGCCGCGATCCGGGCCCGGGCGTCGGCTTCGCCGAGCCCACGCTGTTCGACCAGGCGCTGAACCCGCACCTCGGTCGGAGCGAGGACGACGACCACGGTGTCGAACCGGTTGACCTGCCCGGTCTCGATCAGCAACGGATGGTCGACCACGGCCATCTTCGGGCCAGGACCCTCCCAGGAGGCATCCAGGCCGGCGATGCGCTCCGCGATGCGCGCGGCGATGCGCGGATGCATGATCCGGTCGAGGTCGCGGCGCGCCTCGTCGTCGACGAACACGACGTCGGCCAGGCCCTGGCGGTCGAGTCCGCCGTCGGCTCGGATCAGGTGCTCGCCGAAGCGCGCGGCGATGTCGGCCAACGCGGGTTGACCGGGCTCGACCACCTCGCGCGCGACGACGTCGGCGTCGACCACGACGAGTCCGAGTTCGGCGAGCCGTCGTGCGACGGTGGACTTACCGCTGCCGATGCCACCGGTCAGTCCGACGAGGTACATGCGATGTCTTTCGGTGGGCAAACGCGCCGCGCCCCGGCGATCAGCCGGGGCGCG
>JAGXST010000007.1 GCA_018335555.1 Actinomycetota bacterium
CGTAGTGTGCGGACCCGGGGAACGGTACGGCGACCGGCGGGCTCAGCCCTGGTGCGGATACCGGTGGTCGATGGGGGCCGCCCAGGTCTCCTTGATCACCCGGGGCGACACCCATCGCTGCAGGTTGAGCACCGATCCTGCCTTGTCGTTGGTGCCCGAGCGGCGTGCGCCACCGAACGGCTGCCGGCCGACGATCGAACCGGTCGGCTTGTCGTTGACGTAGAAGTTGCCCGCGGCATCACGCAGGGTGTCGGTCGCCTGGGCGATCGCGTCGAGATCCTGGGAGAAGACGGCGCCGGTCAGGGCGTAGGGCGCTCCCGCGTCGACCTCGGTGAGCACGTCGTCCCAGGCCCCGTCGTCGTAGACGTGGACCGTCAGGATCGGCCCGAACAACTCCTCGGTCATCGTCCGCGACCGCGGGTCGTCGCTGACCAGCACCGTGGGCGGGACGAACCAGCCGTCGGTGCCGTCGGGGGTGCCGCCCACCAGCACCTCGACACCCTGGGCCCTGGCCTCGTCGATGGCGTCGCGGTGCTTGCGCCACGCGTTGCCGTCGATCACCGCGCCCATGAAGGTCGACAGGTCGTCGCCGACGTCGCCCATCGTCAACGAGCCGGCGAGGTCGGCCAGCGGGTCGCGGACCTGTTCCCACACGCTGCGGGGCAGGTAGGCGCGTGACGCGGCCGAACACTTCTGGCCCTGGTATTCGAACGCGCCGCGACCGAGCGCGACCACCAGCGGGTCGATGAGCGCCGACGGGTGCGCGACCACGAAGTCCTTGCCGCCCGACTCGCCGACGATGCGGGGGAAGGCCCGGAAGGTGTCGATGCGCTCGCCGACCATGCGGAACAGCCCCGACAGCACGTTGGCGGAACCCGTGAAGTGCAGGCCTGCGAGGTGGGGCGAGTTCGTGGCGACGTCGACGGCCTGCGCACCGTCGCCGTGGACGAGGTTGATGACGCCGTCCGGCAGGCCCGCGGCCTGGAACAGCCGCATCAGCCAGTGCGCGGACAAAGCCTGCTTCTCCGACGGCTTCCACACCACCGTGTTGCCCATCAGGGCCGGCGCCGTCGGCAGGTTGCCTGCGATGGCGGTGAAGTTGAACGGGGTCACCGCCAGCACGAACCCCTCGAGCGGGCGGTGGTCGGTGCGGTTCCACTCGCCCGCCACCGACGCCGGCTGCTGCTCGTAGACCTGCTGCGCGAACGCGACGTTGAACCGCAGGAAGTCGATCAACTCGCAGGCGGCGTCGATCTCGGCCTGCTGTACCGACTTCGACTGGTTGAGGATCGTCGCGGCGTTGAGGGTGTCGCGCCACGAGCCGGCCAGCAGGTCGGCCGCCCGCAGGAACACGCTGCAGCGGTGCTCGAACGGCATCCGTGACCAGTCGTGCCTCGCGGCCAGGGCCGCGTCGATGGCGGCCTGCACCTGTTCGCGGCCGGCGGCGTGTACGTCGGCGAGTTCGAGGTCGTGGCGGTGCGGCACCTTGGCGACGAACGTGTCACCGGTTGTCACGTCACGGCCGTCGATGACGCACGGTGCCTCGACGCGCTCCTTCGTCATCGCGTCGATGCGGGCCTCGAGGCTGGCACGCTCGCCGCTGCCCGGCGCGTACCCCCTGATGGGCTCGTTGACCGGCTCGGGGACACGGAATCGACCGCTCATGGCTTCTCCTGTTGGGGGGTCGGGTCCCCCTGCTCGTCGCTGCGCTCCTCATTGCCCCCCGGCCCGGCGTAGGCCCCCCAGCCACTCCCCGCGGCGCGGAGGAAGAAGACGAGGTTGGCAGGGCGTTCGGCGAGTCGGCGCACGAAGTAGGGGAACCACTGGGTCCCGAAGGGCACGTACACGCGTAGGCGGTAACCGTCGGCGACCAGTGCCGCCTGCATGTCCGGTCGCACGCCGTAGAGCATCTGGAACTCGTAGCTGTCGCGGTCACGGCCGAGCGCCGCCGCCTCGCGTTTGATCGCTGCGACGAGCCGGTGGTCGTGGGTGGCGAAGCGCGGGTAGTCGGCTTCGCGCAGCAGGTAGCGGGCAGCCTCGAGGTAGGCCCGGTCGACGTCCACCGGGCGCTGCCAGGCGACGTGGGCCGGTTCGGCGTAGGCGCCCTTGCACAGGCGGATGCTGGCGCCCAGCCGGGTCAGTCGGCGGATGTCCTCCGGTGTGCGGTGCAGCGCGGTCTGGACGGCACACCCGACGTTGGTGGTCCCAGCGGCGTGTGCCTGCTCGACCAGCGTCACGGTCGCCTCGGTGACCGTGTGGTCCTCCATGTCGAGCGTGACGTGGACGCCGTCGGTCCCCCCGGCGTCGGCAGCCCGCTGGGCGAGGTCACCGACCAGTTTCTCGCACCGGTCGCGGTCGAGCAGCAGCCCGAGCTGGGTCGGCTTCACGCTGATGCCGGCCGGCAACTGCTGTTCGCCGACCCGTGTCAGGACCTCGCGGTAGACCTGGGCGGCCGCCTCGGCCTGCTCGAGGTCGGCGACGAACTCCCCGACGTGGTCGAGCGTGAGGCGCATGCCCGCGGTCGCGAGGCCGGCGGCGGTCCGCAGCCCCTGGTCGAGATCGTCACCAGCGATGAACCGGTCGACGACCGGGCGGACCAGGGGACTGGCGGCGCTCCACGCGGCCAGGGCACGGTTGCCCGCGGCGCGGGTGAGCATCCAACGCAGCATCGGCGGCTCCTCACGGCGTCGTGGTGGGCGCGATCGAAGCAGCCTCGCCGCCCGCGGGCAGCGACCGTGCGTTGACCACGCGCCGCTTGCCAGGACCCGAGTGGAGTCGTTCGACCAGATCGAGGCAGAACGACGCCCCCGGATCGACGGGCGCGTCAGGCGGGGGCGCCGCCGTGCTTGGCCCGCTTGGCCGAGCGGCCACGGATCGTGGCCTGCAGTTCGACCTTGCGCAGCCGGACGTGCTCGGGCGTGACTTCGACGGCCTCGTCCTCGCGGATGAACTCGAGCGCCTGGTCGAGCGAGAGCTGTCGCGGCGGCGCGAGCCGGACCAGTTCGTCGCCGGTGGACGAGCGCACGTTGGAGAGCTTCTTCTCCTTGGCGGGATTGACGTCCATGTCCTCGGACCGGGCGTTCTCGCCCACGATCATGCCCTCGTAGACCTCGACGCCCGGCCCGACGAAGAGCTGGCCCCGCTCCTGCAGGTTGAGCAGTGCGAACTGGGTCGCCGCACCCTGACGGTCCGCCACCAGCGAGCCGTTCGGGCGGGTCTTGATCTCACCCTGCCATGCCTCGTAGCCATCGAAGACGTGGTGGAGGATCCCGGTGCCCCGCGTCTCGGTCAGGAACTCGGTACGGAACCCGATCAGGCCGCGGGCGGGGACGCGGTATTCGAGCCGCACCCAGCCGGTGGCGTGGTTGATCATCTGTTCCATGCGGCCCTTGCGCAGGCCGAGGAGCTGGGTGACGACGCCGACGTAGTCCTCGGGCACGTCGATGGAGAGGTGTTCGAACGGCTCGTGGATGGCGCCGTCGACCTCCCTGGTGACGACCTGGGGCTTGCCGACGGTGAGCTCGAAGCCCTCGCGACGCAGGTTCTCGACCAGGATGGCCAGTTGCAGTTCACCACGACCCTGGACCTCCCAGGTGTCGGGACGCTCGGTCGGCAGCACCCGCAGCGAGACGTTGCCGATCAGCTCCTGCTGCAGGCGGCTCTCGATCAGGCGGGCGGTGAGCTTGTTGCCGCTGCGGCCGGCCAACGGCGAGGTGTTGACGCCCAGCGTCATGCCCAGGCTCGGCTCGTCGACGGTGATGACGGGCAACGGGCGCGGGTCGTTGGCGTCGGCGAGCGTCTCGCCGATGGTCACCTCGGCGATCCCGGCGACGGCGATCAGGTCGCCCGGCCCGGCCTCCTCGGCCGGGACGCGGTCGAGTGCGTCGGTGAGGTAGAGCTCGGACAGCTTGACGTTCTCGATCGTCCCGTCGTGGCGGCACCAGGCGACGGTCTGGCCGCGCTTGACGGTGCCGTGCTGGATCCGGCACAGCGCCAGCCGGCCGACGTACTTCGACGAGTCGAGGTTGGTGACCAGCGCCTGGAACGGGTGGTCGGGGTCGTGCGTCGGTGCGGGCACGTGGTCCAGGATGGTCTGGAACAGCGGCAGCAG
>JAGXST010000008.1 GCA_018335555.1 Actinomycetota bacterium
TTCGCCCTGCAGCCCTCGCCGCCTGCCGCCACCGGCCACCCGTCTCGGCCGGGTGGCCGGTGCCCGGGTGCCGGGTGCCCGCCGCCGGGTGGGGAACAGGTGGGTGCCGCGTGGTGACCGGGGAGAAGGTCGAGCGTCCCCCCGTGGGGGGACGCCGCCGTCCTGGAGTTCCTGCGGCCCGAGCGGGGAGGGGGACAGCGTGGCGAGATGCGTCGCGGCGCAAACCCGGTCTGCGGATGGCATTCCCGGCACCTGCGCAACCGTGGAAGAGGCGGCTGGTCGAGCTTGACGCGCTCACGGATCGATGTATCGACAAGTCGATCAGGTGGGATTGTCGCCGACCCGCCACCCGGCTAGGGTCCCCGAATCCGCCCCATTCTGCGTCGCTGAAGCGTTAAGTCGGGATGGGGACATATCGACAAAGCGCTGCCGGCGGCAGGCGTGGAGGAGTCACCCGTGAGCCCTGAGAGGGTCGTGCCGGACGAGTTGGGCGCCGACAGGGCGGCCAACCTGCGCGAGTCCCGCGATCGGCTGCGCCCGGGTGGCGGGCCGGAGAAGCGCCGTCCCGCCCGCGTCATCGCCATGGCCAACCAGAAGGGCGGCGTCGGAAAGACGACGACGACGATCAACCTCGGTGCGGCCATGGCCGAGCTGGGGGAGCGGGTGCTGTTGATCGACATGGATCCCCAGGGATCGTTGGGCGTCGGACTCGGGATCGAGCCCCACTCGCGTGAAGCGACCGTCTACAACCTGCTGATGCAGGACGGCACCACGCTCGATGATGCGTTGGTGGAAACGGGCACCCCCGGGCTGCACCTGTTGCCAGCCAACATCGACCTGGCTGCCGCGGAGTTGCTGCTGGTACAGGAGGTCGCACGCGAGCAGGCGCTCGAGCGCGTGGTCGATCGACTGCGCTACCGCTACGACCACATCCTGATCGACTGCCCGCCCTCGCTCGGCCTGCTCACGATCAACGGCCTGACTGCCGCAGACGCCGTTGTCGTGCCGCTCGAGTGCGAGTACTTCGCCCTCCGGGGCATGTCGCTGTTGATGCAGACCCTCGAGCGGGTTCGGGACCGGCTCAACCCTCAACTGAAACTCGAGGGCATCATCGCAACGATGTTCGACCCCAGGACGCTCCACACCAGGGAAGTTCTGGAACGTGTCCGTGACGCCTTCGGGGACGCGGTCTTCACGACGACGATCAACAAGACGATCCGGTTCGCCGAGGCCCCCGTGGTCGGTGAAACCATCCTCAGCTATGCGGGGCGCTCGCGGGGTGCCACGGCCTATCGCGAGCTCGCCAAGGAGGTCCTGCAGCGTGAACCGACGAGCTAGCCTGCCCGGTGCCGACGAACTGTTCCGCTCGACGGCCGGACGCGAGGAGCGGAACACGCGCGAGGAACGGCGGCCCGCCCGAGTCGTGAGCGCGGCGGACGAGACGCCAGAAGCGTCGGGCCGCGTGCGGCACGACCAGAAGATCACGGTCTACCTCACCGCCCAGGAACTGCTCGACCTCGAGCAGGCGCGCCTTCGGTTGCGGGCCGAGTTCGACATCGCCGTCGACCGTGGGCGCATCGTTCGCGAGGCCGTGTCCGAGTTGCTCCAGGACCTGCACGAACGGGGCCCGGACGCCACCATCGTCCGGCGGTTGAGCTGATCCGGGCACACCTCCAGACCGCGACCGCGACGTCGACATGTCGACGTCTACTCATCGGTAAAGCGCTATGTCGACTCTAGAGATCCCCGTCATCATCGCCCGCAAGCGCGACGGCGAACCGATCCCCGCCGACGACCTGCTCGCCTTCATCGCGGCCTACGTGGCCGGCGGGGTCGACGACGCGCAGATGGCCGCCTTTCTGATGGCAGGCGTGATTCGTGGCTTCTCCCGTGAGGAAGCCGTCACGCTCACCCAGGCACTGCTCGAGTCGGGGGACCGCATCGACCTGAGCGGACTGCGTGGGCCGACGGTCGACAAGCACTCCACCGGTGGTGTCGGCGACACGACCACGTTGGTCGTCGGCCCCCTGCTCGCAGCCGCCGGCTGCCAGGTCGCCAAGCTGTCAGGGCGAGGGCTGGGGCACACCGGCGGGACGCTCGACAAGCTCGAGTCGATTCCGGGCTTCCGGGTCGACCTCAGCCCCGAGCAGTTGCACGACCAGGTCGAGCGGATCGGTCTGGCCGTCGCCGCCGCGACCCAGGACCTCGTACCCGCGGACAAGCGGTTGTATGCGCTCCGCGACGTGACCGGAACGGTCGCCAGTCCTGCGCTGATCGCGTCGAGCGTGATGTCCAAGAAGCTCGCCGGCGGCGCCCAGCACGTGCTGCTCGACGTCAAGGCCGGCGACGGCGCCTTCATGGCCACCGTCGAAGCGGCGGTGGACCTCGCGACGCTGTGTGTCGAGATCGGAGAGGCCCACGGTCGCCGGACGGGCGCGCTCGTGACCGACATGTCCCAGCCCCTCGGTGACGCCATCGGCAACGCGCTCGAGGTGGGTGCGGCCATCGAGGTGCTGCGCGGCGAGCGAAGCGGACGCCTGCGCGAGCTGTCGGTGGACCTGGCGGCGGGGCTCCTCGAACTGACGGGCCGCGAGCCGGCCGCGGCGCGGACCGAGATCGAGCGCCTCCTGCACGAAGGCGTGGCCCTGGAAACATTCAGGGAGTTCGTGGCAGCCCAGGGTGGGGATCCGGGCGTGGCCGACCGCCCCTGGGAGGTACTGCCAGTCGCCCCTGTCGTGGAGGAGTGGCGCCCGGGCAGCGGCGTCGTCCAGGGGTTCGCGTGTCGTCGACTCGGCGAACTGGCCGCCTCCCTCGGGGCCGGCCGCCAGCGGCAGGGTGACGTCCTCGACCTCGCCGTCGGCCTGGAGGTGCTGCCGCGCACCGGCGACGTGGTCGACGACGGCGCTGCCGTGGTGCGAGTCCACGCCCGGACGCCCGACGCTGCCGAGCGGGTGCTCGCGCAGCTCGACGGCGCCGTCCGGATGGGCTCCGATCCGGCCGATCCGGTCGCGCTCGTGCACCGCGCCGTCGGGTTCTCGGGCTCGTGACCTGCGGAAACGCGCTCAGGCGCCCCTGGAGGTACGCAGGCCAGCCGAGCTAGGCCGACGTATGCCCGCGCCATGCCGATTCGGCGGTGCTGCGCCCTATGGGGCACATCGGGCGCGTCAGGACACGCGGATGGCCAGCCCACGACGGTAGGCCTCGGCCACGGCCTGGGCCCCGGTCTCCACCCCCAGCTTGTTGTAGACCGAGGTCAGGTGGTTCTTGACCGTCTTGATCGACAACTCGAGGCTCGAGGCGATCTCTCCGGGTCGGAGGCCCTGTGCGAGCAGCCCGAGAATCTCGCGTTCGCGACCGGTGAGGTTGGGCGGCGGGACGTCGTCTCCATCACCGGCCAGCACGACCTGCCGGTCCGCGAGTGCCGCGCTGAGGAACCGCTCGCCGGCGCCGATCCGCCGCACCCCTTCGAGCAGCTCGGACACCGGCGCCGACTTGGACACGAACCCGTCGGCGTCGAGCGCGAGCGCATGGCGCAGGCTCGCATCGTCGTCGTGCATCGACAGAAACAGGATCCGTACGTCGGGCGCCGCGCGACGGACCTGTTGGGCGGTCGCGAACCCATCCACGCCGGGCATGGCGATGTCGAGCAGGAGCAGGTCCGGCTGGTGCTCACGAACCGCCGCGAGTGCCCCGGGGCCGTCCGCCGCCTCGGCGACCACGTCGACGTCGTCAGCCTGCGTGAGCGCCCGCACGACGCTCTGCCGAACGAGGGTGTGGTCGTCGGCGACCACGACTCTGAGGGCGCTCAACGTGACCTCCCGAAGATGGCGTCGTCTGGGGCGGATGCGGTGGGGCACCGGAGGTGGACAACGGTGCCGCCACCACGCCGCTCGCGCACGTCGAGCGTGCCGCCGAGCAGGGTTGCACGCTCGCGCATCGAGCGCATCCCGACGCCACCACCTGCGGTCGGGGAGGGGCCGCGCAGGCCGACGCCGTCGTCCTCGACGGTCAGCTCGAGCGCCGCGGTGTCACGCTCGAGCGTGACCGTGATCCGTTCGGGGCGGGCGTGCCGCAACGCGTTGGACAGGGCCTCCTGGGCGATGCGGAGCACCTGCTCGGAACGAGCGGGATCCACGGCAGCTCGCCCATAGGACGCGAAGTCGATCGGTGGCGTGGCTGCAGACGTCAATCGATCGATATGTCGACGAAGCTGCACATCGATATCTCCATCCAGCGGCCGCCGCAGGTCGCTGATCGTCGCGCGCAGTTCCTGCAGGGTGTGTCTGGCGAGGTGGGCCAGACGGGCCAGTTCCTCGCCCTCGTCGCCGGCTGCCAGGGATCGCAGCTCGAGTTCCATGCGCAGGTGAGCCAAGGACTGCGCCACACCGTCGTGGAGGTCCCCGGCAAGGCGGCGTCGGGCCGTGTCAGCCGCCCTGGCCTGCGTCCCGTCGAAGAGCCTGGCGTTGTCGAGGGCGATCCCGGCGTCGGCGGCCACCGCTGCCAGCCGTGGGCGTGCCGTACGACCGCTGTCGAGGTCGTCGAATCCGACGACGACCACCCCGGCGAGATCCTCGCTCGGGCCGAGCGCGAGCGTCGTCCAGTGTCGCGCGGCGGCGGCCGCGGTTCGCAGGGCCGGCGGCAGCCCCTGCGGGGTGAGGAAGCGGGCTGCCGAGGCCGAGGTCGCCGCGTGATGGCGCAACTCGTCGAGCCGAACCCGCCGAGGCGTCCCGTGCTCGACGCCGACGGCGGCCGTGGGCTCGAGCAGCCCGCCCTCCTCGACGAAGACCATCACCGCCCGGCAGGTCGTGATCGCCCGGATCTCGGCGATCAACGCCGCCGAGACCGTCGCGACGTCGAGACCGCC
>JAGXST010000009.1 GCA_018335555.1 Actinomycetota bacterium
GCGCCGCCTGCTGCTGCAGGGGGCCGCGGGCCGCGACAAGGCCGCTGCGGATGCGCGACGGGAACGCGACGCCGACCGCCACCTGCTCGCCGCAGGCATCGCACCGGGCGACTCGAGCCTGTACCGCCGAGCCGACGAGTTGACCGCCGACCGCGAGGTGCAGCCGTGATCATCGTGCTCGGCCTGACGCTGGCGACCGTGGCGGCACTCCGCAGCTCCTGGTCCCCGTGAGGCATGTCGATGCTGGCCAGCATCTCCCCGGTCGGGGAGGCGTCGCGAGGGCAGCGGTGGACCGTCACGGCCACCGCCTACCTCGTCGCGTCCGCCGTCGGCGGCCTGGTCGTCTTCGGCCTGGCAGGTGCACTCGGCTGGACCGCGCGCCGGGGGCTTGCGGTTGCCGGCGTCGCCGTGCCGGACACGGCGGTCCTGGCCCTGCTGCTCGGCGCAGCACTGCTGGCACTGCTGGCCGACGCGGGCAGGTTGCCGGTCCGGCTCCCGGCCTGGCAACGCCAGGTCGACGAACGCTGGCTGAGCAGCTACCGGGGCTGGGTCTACGGCGCCGGGTTCGGCTTCCAACTCGGCGGCGCGGTGTTCACCCGCATCCCGACCGCTGCCACCCACCTGCTGCTGTTGTTCGCCGTGGCCTCGGCCTCGCCGGTCGTCGGGGCGGCGACCGGTACGACCTTCGGGCTGGTTCGGGCGCTGCCCCTGCTCGCGACCGCCCGGTTGCACGAGCCGTCGCGACTGCAGGGCTACCACCGCTGGCTCGACGCGCGCGCCCATCTCGCCCATCGGGTCACGACCGCGACCGTCGGCGTCGCCGCCGTCGCCCTTGCCGTCGGCATCGTCGCCCAGCGAGGAGGTAGCTGATGCAGCTACGTGGACACGGCATCCGGGCCGAGTTGCCGGGCGGCTGGGAAGGGGCCATCCGGGTCGAACCGGTCGCGGCCGACGCGGCTGAGGGGCAACTGGCGGCGGCCGCCGCCGAGCAGACGGCCCCGGTCGTCCACCTCGCCACGTTCGCCCTGCCCGCCGACCGCGGCGACTTCGGCTCGGGTGCCGTCGACCTGATGGACGACGGTGACGCCTTCGTCGCCCTGCTCGAGTACGGGCCGGACGAGGTCGACACGCCGCTGTTCGCCGCACGCGGCCTGCCGCGGCGACTCGACCCGCGCAACTTCAGCGGTCGGTCGCTGCAGCGGGCGATGCGGCGGCAGGCCGGCTGGCAGCACTTCTTCACCGAGTCCGGCCGCGCCTTCTGCCTGTACGTCGTGCTCGGTGACCGCGGCGACGCCAACCGGCAGGTCCGGCGTGTCGAGGAAGTCCTCGCGCGGATCGAGATCGAGGAGGTCCTCGCACAGGTCGAGATCGAGCCGGCGACGACGGGGGAGCAGCACCGATGACGATCGCACCCGCGGCCGAAGCGGCCGAGGCCCGCCCGATCACCGTACGGGTCGTCGACCGCCTGGGACGTGCCCTGGCGGGCAAGGGGCTGTCGCGGCGGCGCTTCCTCGGCCGTGTCGCCGTGGTCGGCTCGGCACTGGCCGTCGACCCGATCCGCTACGCGGTCAGGCCCGGCAGCGCCTATGCGCAGGTCTGCGGGTCGGGCGCGTCGTGCTCGAGCGGGTGGACCGCGTTCTGCTGCACCATCAACGACGGAGCCAACACCTGCCCACCCGGCTCGTACGTGGCCGGATGGTGGCGGATCGACGACTCGCCGTTCTGCATGGGCCGCGCCCGCTACGTCATCGACTGCAACCGCTCCCCCTCGGCGAGTTGCTCGTGCCGCTGTGCGGACGGGGCCTGCGACAAGCGCCGTGTCTGCTGCAACAACTTCCGCTACGGCCAGTGCAACACCCAGATCGCCGGCGTCACCGAGGTCGTGTGCCGGGTCGTGACCTGCATCGCGCCGTGGGAGTGGGACGCTTCGTGCAACCGGACGGTGCGCGTCGACAACCGCACGCGCAGCCACAACTCCGACTGCCTGCCCGGACGCGGCGCGACCCACATCGACCTCAAGTACCAGGACATGGGCCAGAGCGGTTCGATCCTGGGGCGGGCGACGACCCCCGAGCGCGACGGAACCGCGGGCGGCCGCTACCGCCGCTACGACAATGGTTCGATCTTCTACCGGGCCGCCACCGGCGCCCTCGCCGTCTACGGCGCCATCGATGCCGTCCACCGCGACCTCGGTGGCGATGCCTCGCCGCTGGGCTACCCGCTGACCGAGGTGCGTGCGGTCGGCGACGGGGCCGGTCTGCAGGTCCGCTACCAGGGCGGCAGCATCTACCTGCAGACCCGGTCGGCCACCCCCCAGCCGGTCCTCGGTGCGATCGACGAGCGCTACCGCGCCGCCGGCGGCCCGACGGGGGAGTGGGGCTACCCGACCGGCACGCAGCGGACCGGTGGGGGCCAGGTCGTCACCTTCGAGCACATCACGATCGCGATGGCCGCCGGCGGCCCCGCTGTCGAGGTCGCGGACGACATGCTCGCGGCGGCCCGTGCCGGCACCGGACCCGATGCCGTCGGTCTGCCCATCGCCGAGGAGGAGACGTCCGGCGGCGCCCGCCTGCAGCGGTTCGAACGCGGTGTGGTCGCCGAGGCGACGAACGGGACGCTCGTCGCCGTCGGCGGCGACCTCGCCGAGCGCTCCCTCGCCGAAGGCGGCCCCGGCGGTGCGTGGGGTCGACCCACGGGCGCGCCCACCTCCGTCGCGGGCGGCCGACGACTCGAACTCGAGAACGCGACGCTGTTCGCCGGTCCCGAGACGGGGGTCCGTGCCCTCTCCGGGACCATCCTCGCCGAGTACGAGGATGCCGGCGGACCCGGTGGCGCACTCGGCCTTCCCACCAGCGACGTCGTGCGGGTCGCCAACGGCCAGCAGCGCGCCTCGTTCGAGGGCGGCGCCATCGTCGTCGAACCAGGCGGGACCGTCCAACGGCTGACCCGCCGCACGTCCCGCCGGGCCGGTGCGGTGAACGGCACCGGTCCGGACGGCTCTCCCGGACGCACCCCGCGCAGCCCGGCTGACCTGTGAGCGGCGGCGGGCGAGTGAACCGAAGAGCGAGGCCGACGGTCTCGGAACGATCGACATGATCACCAGCCACGACCGCGAAAGGCCCCCCACCATGCGGACCCCACGCCGGCGCACACTGCTCGTCGTGCTCAGCCTCGCCGTCCTCGCGATCGCGGTACCGGCCGCAGCCGACCACGTCTTCAGCGACGTGCCGACCAGCAGCGCCCACCATGCAGCGATCGACGAATTGGCCGCTTCGGGCATCACGGCCGGCTGCACGACCGACCGCTATTGCGCGGGCAACGCGGTCAACCGCGGCCAGATGGCGGCGTTCCTGGCCCGCGGGATGCCGCGGATCATGTCCGACCACAGCACGACCACGCTCAGCGGTGGCAGCGGCGTCCCTGTCACCGTCACGGTGGAGTCGACGGGTACGACCGGCGGCACCGGCTACGTGGCCCTGCAGGGCTCGGTGACGGTGTTCGCCGACAGCGCCGGCTCCTGCCCGTGCGAGGTCGAAGCGTTCGTGTTCCGCGCCAGCGACCAGGACCAGGGCCCCTCGTCGTGGTCGATCCTGTCGGGTGAACTGGCCGGCGGCACGTCCAGCGTGGCGTTGCCGGTCACGTGGGCGACCTCGATGCCGTCGGGCACCACCGACGAGTACCGGGTCGCGGTGTTCGTCGACGGCGCGCCTGCGGGGACCCGCGCCGAGGCGACGCTGACCGCCACCACCGCGCCCTTCGGACAGGTCCCCTGACCCCACCGGCAGGGCGGGGACACGCCAGGACGACCGGTAGGCTCCGTGGCGTGTGGGGCCGGTAGCTCAGCTGGTCAGAGCAGACGACTCATAATCGTTTGGTCGCGGGTTCGAGCCCCGCCCGGCCCACTGCACCGGTCAGAGCGTCGTCGGGTCGACGATCGTGAAGGCGAAGCGGGCGCCGCCGAGCGGGCTGGGTTCGCAGCGGATCGTGCCGCCGTAGCTCTCGACGATCTTGCGGACCGTCGCGAGCCCGATGCCGCTGCCGGGCTGATCGCCTGCGGTGCTGCCGCGGTCGAACAACTCGAAGACCCGCTCGCGTTCGGCTTCGGGGACGCCCGGACCGTCGTCGTCGACGAAGAACTGCGTCGCGGCGCGGATCCGCCGCGCCTCGATGCGGATCGTCGGTGCACGGTCCGAGCCCGCGAACTTGAGCGCATTGCCGACGAGGTTGGTCAGCACCTGCACGAGATGGGTCGGCTGTGCCCATGCCGAGGCAAGGGCACCGACCTCGATGGTCGCGCCGGCCTGCTCGATGTCGGCCCGCAGTTCGTGGCTGACCACCTGTACGGCCGCTGCGACGTCGGTGGGAGACTCGGGGCTGGTCACCTCGAGGCGAGCGAGCGTGAGCAACGCGTCGATGACCGCGCCCATCCGTTCGGTGCCCTCGAGCAGGCCGTCGACCATGGCCCGCCCGTCGTCGTCGAGGTCGGCTGCGCCGGCCTGGGCGAGCAACTGGGCGTAGCCCTTGACCACGACCAGCGGCGTGCGCAGGTCGTGCGCGACGGCGGCGGCATAGCGCTGGAGTTCGGCGTTGCGGAGGAGCAGTTGCTGGTTGGCGTCCTCGAGTTGGCCGAGGGCGTCCCGCAGGTGGTCGCGCATCTCGCGCAGGGACGCGGTCTCGACGTCGCTGGACAACGAGGCCAGGGCCTCGAGGCCGACGGCGGGCGGCGCATCCGTCGGGCGCGGCGCGATGTGGTCGGGATCCGGGACCGGGGTCGCGTCCGTGGCCCCGAAGTACTCCCGCCCCGGGGCGTCGAGGGCGCTGCCGGTCGGCTGCAGGTGGACCAGGACGCGGCAGCCGTCGTCGCCACGGGCGATCGCCTCCTGCAGCTCCACCTTCGCGTAGCCGAGGTTGCGCGCCGTGATGGAACCGAACACGTTCGAGGTCATCATGCACAGCGACTCGCGACCGATCACCCTGTCGCCGAAGGGACAGGCACGGTTGGTGAGCACGATCCGCCGTTCGTCGACGTCCTCGACCGCGAAGTCGCCCTGGATGCGGCGTTTCAGGTCGACCAGGACCTCGGCAACCTCGGCGGCGTCGAGCGTCGATTTGCCGAGCGCCTGGCGGTAGGCGACGTCGATCGCCTGCCCCATGCGTGCACCGACCACGCTGACCAGTCCGGAGGCGTCCTCGAGTCCGACGACCTCTTCGAGCGTGCCGGCCAGGTGCCGGAGCAGGGTGCGGAGGAAGACGTCGCGATCGAGGTCGACGTCTGCTGCTCGAACTTCGGGCATCTCGGGGGCCTCGGACACGTACGTCCTTCTCCACGGCGAGGGCGAACTGTACGAGGCGAAGTCGCGCCGGACGGTGGCCGGACGGCCCCCTCCACCAGGGCCCGTCAACGTTGACCGACGTGCTCAGGGCCGATCGGCACGACGTCGCCGCCGACCGGCCCTGTCCGCCCGGGGGACGCCGGGGAGAAACTGCAGGAGCTGCAGAACCCGCAGCAACGGCAGGAGCGGCACGATGGCAGCGGTGATGCTGACGGCACAGCAGGTCCAGAACCTGCTCGACATCGACGCGTCGACCGTCTATCGCATGGCACAGGACGGCCGTCTCGCTGCGATCCGGATCGGTCGCCAATGGCGCTTCCCCGCTGATGCGATCGAACGACTGCTCGTGCCCAACGGGGGCGCCCCGGCGTCGAGTGGTCCGCAACCGGCCGCGCCCTACACCGGTCTACCGATCGAGCTGACCACCGCCGTGCTCGACACCGTCGCCCACGCGCTGGGCGTGATGATGGTCGCGACCGACCTCGAGGGCCGGGCCATCACGCCGATCATCAACCCGGCGCCGGTGGTGGCCAAGCACGAGGGAGACACCTCGTTCACCGACCTCTGCGCGCTCGAGTGGCGCGGGTTCGCCGCGGAAACCCATCTCGCGCCCCGGTTCGTCCTCGGCCGCCACGGTTTCCTGTGCGCCCACAGCCTCGTGCGGCGCGGGACCGGCCTGGTGGCGATGGTCCTGGCCGGGGGCCTCGCCCCCGAGGGCGACGACGACCCCGATCTGTACCACCTCGACGCCGCCGACCGGCGGCGCGTCCTGGACACGCTGCCGCGCACCGCCGCGGTGCTCTC
>JAGXST010000010.1 GCA_018335555.1 Actinomycetota bacterium
GGCGGCACCGGTGGGGCCGGCTCGTCGCCGCCGAGGTCGAGGCGGAACGGCGGGTAGGTGTCGGTCATCAGCGCGACGTAGGCGATGACCCGGTAGACCCACCGGTTGAAGCCCATGACCAGGTCGAACAGGCCGGCGGGGTAGTGGGCCCGGAACAGCAGCGACAGTCCGGCGACGAGGACCAGTACGCCGATCAGGCCGCCGGCGAGCGAGAACCGCCAACTGGTGTCGGTGCCTGCCGGAGTGAAACTCCACCTCGCCCAGTCGCCGACGAGGACGGCGACGATGACCAGGTGCGGCAGCGCGAGCAGCCAGGACTTGACCAGGACCAGCCCTCGTGAGAGCCGCTCGGGGTAGGCCACGTCGAGGTGCGCCGGGTGGTCGACGTCGTCGAGCGTGAACGGCGGGTAGTGGTCGGTGCCGAGTGCGCTGTAGCCGTAGAAGCCGACCCGCCAGGTCCAGCGCAGCACGCCGAGGTTGAAGTCGAACAGGCTGCGGGGGTAGCGGCCGGTGAACAGGATGGCGAACGCGGCGATCACGGTCAGGACCACGAACGCGGTCCACAGCACGATCAGCGCGAACAGGTGGGGGATCAGCAGCAGCCACTTGACCAGCCACAGCCCGCGGTGCAGGTCCGGGTCCAGGTGGCCGGTCACGGTCACGGGGTGGACGCGGGGGCCGACCGCGATGGCCGGCGGAGGTGACGGTTGCGCGGCCGGCACGCCGAGCGGTGCGGGGGCAGGTCGCTGGGTGTCGTCCTCGTGGACGGCGAGCACGATCAGGGTGGCACCGAGGCCGATCAGCACGAGGGCGGCGAGGAGCAGCCAGATCGCGATCGGTCCCAGCAGCGCGGTCTGCACGCCGGCGTCCGCACGGACGTCCACGCCGGCGCTGCCGTCGGCGTTCATGACCACGATCGTCCACTCGCCCGACTCGGGCGACCACGCCAGCGTCTGCGTGCCGGTCCCGTCGGCCTGCGCCAGCCAGATCGGCTGAGCGGCCGGCGGTGCCGGTGTGCGGGTCCCGGCCACCTCGACGTAGCGCGTGCGACGGAAGTCGAGGTTGGCGACACGGTCGTGTGCGACGTCGTCGAGGTATGCCGCGACGTCATCGGTGGCGGCCAGCCCGACGAAGACGGCCTCGTCGGAGGCCGATGGCATCACCCGCAGCCGCAGGCCGACGTCGTCGTTCCACGGGAACCAGTCCGCATTCCCGACGATGATCTCGAGGTTCTCGCTGACGACCGCGTGGCCGTCGCTGACCAGTTCGGCCGACGGGCTGTTGACGAACCCGTCCCCGTCACGTTGCACCACGTGGGCCCACCCCGTCACCGCCGCGGCGGCCCCCGATCCCAACCCGACGACGACCAGCAACACCCCCACGACCAGCAGGACGACCTTGCTGCCACGCATGAGAACCGCCTCCTTGCGGGCACGACAGAACAGGCGCCTGCCACTGCCCACCCTGACCATCCTCCGGGTGGGCGGGCGCGCCCAGGGGCGGAAGTCACCAGGGGCCGGCACCCTGGGTGGAGGCGAAGGTGTTGGCGTAGTCGACCAGGCCGCCGATGTAGTTGGCGCGCTCGAAGGCCTCGGGGTCGCTGACGTTGCGGTGGCTGGCGGAGCCGCGCAACTCACCGATCGCGGTGGCACCGAACTGCTCGGCCCAACTGGTCAGTTCCTCCTCGACGAGGCTGATGTGGTCGGGTCCGTAGCGCAGCAGGGCCGAGGTCATCATCGTGACGTCGGCCCCCGCGAGCAGGCCCTTGGCCACGTCGACGCCGGTGTGCACGCCGGTGGTGATCGCCAGCGACGCCTCGATCCGGCCGTGCAGCAGCGCGGTCCAGCGCAGCGGCAACCGCAGCTCGGACGACGACGACAGCTCGATCGCGGGTATGACCTTGCGGGTGACGGCGTCGAGGTCTGGCTGGTAGAAGCGGTTGAACAGGACCAGTCCGTCGGCACCCGCCGCGACCAGCCCTTCGGCCATGTGCGCGAACGCGCTGTAGTGCGAGCCGACCTTGACCGCCAGCGGGATGCTGATCGCGTCGCGGACCATGCCGACCAGTTCGAGCTGCTCCGCCTCGACGTCCGCCCCCGACACGGTCGGATCGGCGGCCACCCGGTACAGGTTGAGCTCGATCGCGTCCGCACCGGCGTCCTGCAGCAGCCGTGCGTAGCGGGTCCAGCCGCCGGGCGTCGAGCCGTTGAGGCTGGCGATCACCGGCACGGTCAGCGCCGCCTTCGCCTCGGTGAGATGGCGCAGGTAGCGGTCGGCGATGGTCTCGAACGCGGCGAGATCGGGGAAGTAGCCCGTCGCCTCGGGGTTGCCGCCCTCGCCCATCAGGAACAACTCGGTGGTCTGCATCTCGTCGTGGACGACCTGCTCCTCGAACAGCGAGGGGAGCACGACCGCCGCGATGCCGGCGTCCTCGAGGTCGCGCAGCCGGTCGATGCGGCCGGTGAACGGCCCCGACGACGCGACCAGCGGCGAGCGCAGGTCCAGGCCGAGGTAGCGGGTGGACAGATCCATCAGGAGACCTCCTCGGCCGCGATGCCGGCCTCGTCGACGATCGCCCCCGGCTCGTGCGGGATCGAGCGTTCGACGCCGGCCAGTTGCTCGTAGTAGCGCCACCGTTCGTCGACGTCGGCCTGCGCCAGTGCCCCCAGTTCGGCGGCGCGCTCGGGGTCCGACCGCATCAGCATCGCGAACCGGCCCTCGCTACGGGCGAACTCGGCGACCGGCATGGCCGGCTTGCGCGAGTCCAGACGGAACGGCTTGCCGTGTTCGTCGACCTTGGGCTGGTAGCGGTACAGCGGCCAGTAGCCGCTCTTGACCGCGTCGCGCTGCTGGTGCATCGAGTTCTTCATGTCGAACCCGTGCGCGATGCAGGTCGAGTAGGCCAGCACCAGCGACGGTCCCTCCCAGGCGGCCGCCTCCTGCAGCGCCCGCACCGTCTGCACCTCGTTGGCGCCCATCGCGATCTGTGCCACGAACACGGTGCCGTACTGCATGGCCAGCGCGCCGAGGTCCTTCTTCGGCACGCCGCGCCCGGAGGTGGCGAACTTCGCGACCGCGGCGCGTGGCGTGGCCTTGGACGCCTGCCCGCCGGTGTTGGAGTACACCTCGGTGTCCATGACCAGGATGTTGACGTTTTCGCCCGAGGCGAGCACGTGGTCGAGGCCGCCGTAGCCGATGTCGTATGCCCAGCCGTCGCCGCCGATGATCCACACGTCCTTGCGGACCAGGCCGCCGATGAGCGTGCGCAGGTGCGCCGCGTCGGTGTCGCCGTCGATGCCGTCGAGGCGGCGCTGCAGGTCCGCGACCCGCTCGCGCTGGGCGTCGATGCCCGGCTCGGTCGACTGGTCGGCCTCGAGGATCGAGGTGACGAGGTCGTCGCCGATCGTGCCGGCCAGCTTGGTCAGCAGCCGTCGCGCGGTCGTGGTGTGCTGCTCGACCGCCAGGCGCAGCCCGAGACCGAACTCGGCGTTGTCCTCGAACAGCGAGTTCGCCCAGGCCGGTCCGCGGCCGGCCGAGTTGGTACCCCACGGCGTGGTGGGCAGGTTGCCGCCGTAGATCGACGAGCAGCCGGTGGCGTTGGCGATCAGCAGGCGGTCGCCGAACAGTTGCGACACGAGCTTCAGGTAGGGGGTCTCGCCACAGCCGGCGCACGCGCTGGAGTAGCTGAACATCGGCTCGAGCAACTGCGAGCCCTTGACCGTGTCGTGGGGCATCAGGCTGCGGTCGAGGCGCGGGATCTCCTCGAAGAAGTCGAAGTTGGCCCGCTCACGGTCGGCGTGGTCGACGTAGGGCTCCATGTTGATCGCCTTGTGATCGGCGATCTGCTTGCTCGATGCGGGGCACTGCTCGACGCACACGTTGCAGCCGGTGCAGTCGTCGGGTGAGACCTGCACGGTGAGCAGGTGCTGGGTCGGCAGCTCCCGGGCCTTGAAGTCCTTGGACTGGTAGCCCTCGGGCGCACCGTCGAGCGTGTCCGGCTCGAAGATCTTCATCTTGATGGCGTCGTGCGGGCACACGATCGCGCACTTGCCGCAGTCGATGCAGATGTCGGGATCCCAGATCGGGATCTCCTGGGCGATCGCGCGCTTCTCGTACTTGGTCGTCCCGGTCGGGAACGTGCCGTCGACGGGAAGTGCGCTGACCGGCAGCAGGTCGCCCTCGCCGGCGAGGATGCGGCCCGTGACCCGCTCGATGAAGTCGGGCACGGAGGCAGGCACCGGGGGACGGCGTCCGAAGGTGGAGGTCACCTCGGCCGGGACCTGCATCTCGGCCATGGCACCGACGGCCTGGTCGATGGCGGCGAGGTTGCGCTCGACCACCTCCCGACCGAACCGGCCGTAGCTGTTGTGGATCGAGCGCTGCATCGCCTCGACGGCCTGGTCCCACGGCAGCGTCTCGGACAGGTAGAAGAAGCACGGCTGCATGATCGTGTTGATGCGCGCGCCCAGGCCGAGTTCACGGGCCAGCCCGTGGGCGTCGATCACGAACACCTTCAGTTGCTTGTCGATGATCGTGCGTTGCACCGGCTCGGGCATCGCGTCCCACACGTGCGCCGCGGAGAACGGCGAGTTGAGCAGGAAGATCGCGCCCGGCTTGGCGAGGTCGAGCACCTCGCGGGTGGCCAGGAACCCGAACTGGTGGCACGCCACGAAGTCCGCGCGGTCGATCAGGTAGGTCGAGTTGATCGGCCGCGACGAGAACCGCAGGTGGGAGACGGTCTGCGCCCCCGACTTCTTCGAGTCGTAGACGAAGTAGCCCTGCGCGTGCCGGTCGGTCTCCTCGCCCACGATCTTGAC
>JAGXST010000011.1 GCA_018335555.1 Actinomycetota bacterium
GCGTCGGCCGTGCGCGGGTCGGCGGCCAGCCGCGCGAGGTCGTCGGCCAGGTCGTCGGCCGGAGGACGCCAGTCGACCGTCACGGGCTCGACGCCCTGTGAGCGCAGGCTGGTCTCGAACAACTCGACCCCGGCGGTGACGATCCGGGGCGTACCGTCGAGCAGGCCGGTCAGAGGCGACGTGGTCTCGGTCATGCTGGACCCCCTGTCCTGCTGCGCCCCGCGTGCGTGGCGACGAGTTCGACGGCCCTGCGTGCGGCCGCGGCGTTGCTGAGGTGGACCGATGCGCCCGCGGCGACGAGTGCCTCCACCTGTCGATCGCGGCCCTGGGGGTCCCCCGCCGTGCCGCACAGCGAGACGACCACGGCGAGGTCCTCGCCGGTCGCGACCGCGTCGGCGATCGCCGGCGCCAGCAGGGCCGCGGGATCGGGGTCGGCGGCGTGACCGAGCACGACGTCGAGCAGCAGCACCCGCCCGCCGGGGCGACGCGCCTCGGCGGCGATCCGTTCGAGCCGCAGACCCTGGTCGATCATCGGGTGTGGCCGCCCGCGCGTGTACTCGTCCTCACCGAAGTCGACGAAGACGTGCCCTGCCGTGTCGAGGCCGTCGGTCAGCGCCCACTCCGGCCGCAGCGGGATGTTCGAGGCGATCGGGGCGTCGAGGCCGTCGGCGGCGATCAGCATGGCCTCGTCGCACAGCGTCCCGCCGGCGAATAGGCCGCGCAGCTCGGCGTAGGCACCATGGCGCTCCTCGGGCGCCGGCCACCAGACCGGGGCGCTGAAGTCACGGCCGAGGACCGCCGCGACCTCTGCCGCGGTGGCGGTCAGGTCGGGGGCGTCGGGTCCCAGCACTGCGAACACGACCGGGGTGGCCAGCGTCTCGGCGAGGGCACGGACGTCGTCGGTCACTCCGGGGTCCGCAGGCTTGGACAGCACCACGATCAGTTCGGTGGCGGGATCCGCGTCCAGCGCCCGCATCGCCTGACGGGTCGAGCGTCCCCCGACGGCGGCGGACAGGTCCCGGCCGCCGACCCCGAGGACGTGGCTGATGCCGATGTCGGCGTCGTCGAGCAGGCAGGTCAACTGTTGCGCTCCCGTGCCCGACGCGGCGACGAGGCCGACCGGGCCCGGTTGCGTGACGTTGGCGAACCCGAGACCGACGCCGCCGACGATCGCCGTGCCCGCATCGGGACCCATGACCAGCACGTCACGTTCGGCCGCCGCGGCCTTGAGCGCGATCTCCTGCCCGACGGGCACGTTGTCGCTGAACACGAGCACGTTGACGCCGGCGCGGACGGCGTCCATCGCCTCGACGAAGGCGTACCGGCCGGGAACGGAGACGAGCGCGAGGTCCGCACCCGCCGTGACGGCGGCGGCGATCGTGCGAGGTGGCGGGGCGTCGCCGAACCCCCCGGAGCCTCCGCCCTGGCTGGCTGCGAGCGCGGCCTCGACCTCGGCCAACGCCGCAGGCAACGTGGACTCCTCGGCACGGATGGCCACGACCAGGTCGTTGGGCCCGGCGTCGGGTGGCGCGAAACCCATGCCGGCGAGCAGGTCGAGGTTGAGTTCGGTCCCCATGGCGACCAGCGCCTTGTCGACCCCGTCGAGGTCGCCGACGCGGCGGCTGACCTGCATCAGGCTGACCGAGTCGTGGTAGGCGCCGTGCCGGACGTCGAGGTGGTCGACCATCAGCGGGTCTCCTCGGAGGAGGCGGCAGATCGGGACAGGACACCGGACGAGACCACGCGGGCACCGGCGAGCAGACCGGCCGTGAGGTCCCGGCCCGACGTGGCGCCGACGGCGAGGAGCGCGCGGACGGCAGGCGCCAGGGGCTGCCGACCGGCCAGGGCGTGCACCACGTCGGCGGCGACGTCGCTGACCTCACCATGCACGGCGTGCGCGAGCAGCGCGGCCGAGATCGAGGTCGTGGCCGCCGGTGCCCGCGCGACGACGGCGGCCCCCACGACGCGCGCTGCGGCGACGCGCCGTTCGGCGGGCGCACCGACGGCCGGGCCCAGCAGCGCGATCGCGGACAGCAGGCCGCACAGCAGGTCGTCGCCGGAGGGTGTCAGGCCGGGCCCGAGCCCGAGCAGCCCGTCGACCTGGGCGAGGGCCGCTGCGATGTCCTCGCCGTGGAGCGCGGTGCGCAGGCGGGCCACCGGGGCGGCCAGGGCGATGGGCAGGGGCGGAGCGGCGGTCGCCAACAGCAGGTCGAGATCCTCGCAACACCGGGCCAGATCGTCGGCGGCCACGGTGGGCAGGGCGGGACGGGGACGCCACCAGCGACGCACCTCGGCATGCAGGCCGGGGATCTCGAGACGGTGGTCACCGAGACGGCCCGACGCTCCGACCCGGGCTGCGGCGAACGGACGCTCGCTGGTGTCGGCGGCCAACCCGATCGCGTTCGGGTGGGCGATGCCGTCCGCCGCGACGACGGCGACGATGCCGGCGGGATGGGACAGATAGACCGCGGAGGGAAAGGCCGCGAGGACGTCCACCCGGGTGGGTGACGCGGTCACGCGGTCGCGGATGGCGGCGCTGGCGCTGGCACCGACGACGGCAGGTCGGGGGCGGCTCACCCGGGTACCACCTGGGTACCGGCCCGGCCGTGGACGGCTGCGACGACGTCACCGAGCGCCGCGATCACGGCGCGTGACCCGGTCCGCTCCACGAACCGGCAGGCGGCGGCGACCTTCGGCCCCATCGACCCGGCCCCGAACTGCCCGTCGTCGGCATGCTTGCGCAACTCGGCCACGGTGACCGTCTCGAGCCAACGCTGCTCGGGCGTGCCGAAGTCGACGGCGACACCAGGGACGTCGGTCAGGATCGCGAAGCTGTCGGCCCCGATCTCCTCGGCGAGCAGGGCGCCGGCGAGGTCCTTGTCGATCACGGCCTCGACGCCGCGCAACGGTCCGCTGCCGTCGTCGACGACCGGGATGCCACCGCCGCCGTTGGCGACCACGATCGCGCCGTCGTCGAGCAGCAGTTCCACCGCGGGCCGGTCGACCGAGCGGCGCGGCTCGGGCGAGGCGACGAGCCGTCGCCAGCCGCGGGCCGGGTCGTGGAGGAAACGCAGGCCGTCGCCGGTGCGTCGCGCCACCTCGGCCTCGTCGTGCAGCCACGGACCGATCGGCTTGCTGGGATCGGCGAACCCCGGGTCGTCGGCGTCCACCAGGACGCGGCTGACGACCGGGACGACCGGTCGGTCGATGCCACGTTGCGCCAACTCGTAGGTCAGCGTGTCGGCGATCGTGAACCCGATGGTGGCCTGGGTCTGGGCGACGCACCAGTCGAGCGGTACCGGTGGCACCACGTCCTTGGCCAACTCGTTCTTGATCAGCACGTTGCCGACCTGCGGGCCATTGCCGTGCGTGAGCACCAGCGCCGTGCGCCCCTCGGCGACGAGATCGGCGACCTGGCGCATCGTCGACCACAGCCGTTCGGTCTGCTCCGCGGCCGTCCCCGCCCCGTCGGGGGCGATGGCATTGCCCCCGAAGGCGAGCACCGTGCGTCCCACTTGCTGCTCCCGTTCGCTTCGGCGGTGGCCGGCCGAGCCTACGCATCGCCCGGCGGCCGCGGTTCGGCGACTGTCACCGACGCGTCACCGCGCGCGTCGTCAAGTCTTGGCCGGACACGGTCGGGGCCACGCCGCACGGCGTGGCCCCGTCCGCTGCGTGTCCCGATCAGCCGTGCATGTCCTGCGGCGGCAGGACGACAGGGTCGCTGCCGATGCCGCGTTCCTCGTCGGTGCCCGGAATCAGGTTGTCGAGCAGGATGCCGAGCACCGCCGCGACGGCGATGGCGTTCGAACCGATCGACTTGATGAACGTCGTGGCCCACTCGATGCCGAAGAAGCTGAAGTCCGCACCCGCTTCGCCACCGAAGTAGTACGGGAACGCGAGCCCGCCGAACAGCAGGAAGCCGACGATCATCAGGTTGCGCTGGGAGTCCATGTCCGCACGACGGAGGTTCGACAGGCCCACTGCGGTGATGAGCCCGAACAGCGCCAGGTAGACGCCACCGACCACGGGAATCGGGATCGTGGCGATGATCGCGCCGACGGGCCCGACCAGACCGAGGATCACCAGGACGCCGGCGCCGATCAGCACGACGGCGCGGCTGGCCACCTTGGTCAGGCCCACCAGGCCGATGTTCTCCGAGTACGAGGTCGAGGAGAACCCGCCGAACAGCCCGGTCAGCGCACAGCCGATGCCCTCGGCGCCGATGCCGCGGTTGATGGTCTTCGCGTCGGGGTCGCCGACGCCGGCGATGCGTGAGATGGCGTGGTAGTCGCCGAACGACTCGATCGAGGAGGCGAGGTAGGCCGCCAGGATGGCGATGATGAAGGTGAAGTCGAAGATCGGCGTGCCCCACGGGAAGATCAGCCCGCCACCGCCGATCTCGAACCCGCGGAACAGCGGCGCGTCACCGACTGCCGCGAAGCTGACGGCCGCAGGACCCTCGAAGACACCGAGCGCGGTGAACACCAGCGCGATGACGTAGGCGGTGACGACAGCCAGCAGGATCGGGAAAAGCGACATCAACCGGATTCGTGGCGCGAGGACCAGGCCGAAGGCGAAGATCAGTGCCAGGGTCGTCAGCGACAGGGGCCAGTGCTGGCCGGCATTTCCCGCGGCCGCACCGAACAGGCTCAGACCCACCAGGGCGATGACCGGCGCGATGGTGATGGGCGTGATGAACCGTCGCAACATGCCCATCAGACCCCCGAAGCCGAGGATCAGGGGCAGTACGGCACCGACGATGACCATGCCGGCGATGACCTGCATGCCCTCGGCGCCCTGATACGTCGCAGCGATCGCGAAGAACGGGCCGAGGAAGGCGAACGAGACGCCCTGGACGATCGGAAGTCGCGAACCGATGGCGACCTGGATCGCCGTTGCGACGCCGGACGCGATGAAGACGGAGCTGATGAGGACGGCGAGTTCTGCGCCCTCGAAACCGAGCGCGCCACCGATGATGAACGGCACCGCGATGGTGGCGCCGAACATCGTCAGCACGTGCTGCATACCGAGCCCGAGCGCCTTCGGGAAGGGCTTGGGGACGTCGTCGAGTCCGTAGGTGAGGTCGTTCGGGCGTGGCGGTGCTTCCGCGCTCATGTGCTCCCTTTCTGGCTGCGGCTCGCGCCGCGTCACGGGCCCCCACGAGGGCGGGCCCTGGCACGGCTCGGGTCTCCCACCCACGCCGTGCCCGAAAGACGGATCTGTTGCTACCCCGTCCGGACAGTGTCCGGACGGACGCACGAAAAGCTAGGAAGCTGCGCACCTGGTGGGCACTGGCAGAACCTGCCGACGGCCGGCGCCCTGGCTTGTGCAGCCTGTGTCTTGCCTTCGGCTGCGGGTCAGTCCGCGCGCACGATGGCGACGACCGGCCCGCCGCCCTGCGGCCCCTGGTGCATCGCCCCGACCGAGACGAACACCGCCGAGTCGCCGACGGTCGCGGCGGTGACGCCGCCGACGGCGCCCTTGATCTGGCGATGGTGGTGGACGTCGGAGTCGTCGAGCATCAACTGCCGACGCCCGCGCAGCTGACCGCCGGCATCGGCCTCGCACTTGAGGAAGACGTTGACGAGCCGGTCACCGAGGTCGGTGTGGTGGGGCCGCTCGGGCAGGTCGAGACCGGCGCTGCGGATCGCCTCCCAGATGCCGTCCTGGTCGAGGGCGTCCTTCATCACGCTGTGGCCGGCGCGGTAGCGGCTGCGCGCACCTGCGGCGTTGCCGATCACCACGATCTGCGCCCGGTCGAGCTCCACGCCTGACGAGCACGACGCCACCGACGAATACAGCGACATGTCCCGGCAGATGTCCTCGGCCGGCGGCACCTCGGCCACCTCGCCCAGGGCGTAGGCGATGCCGAGGCCGGTCGTGCCGTTGGAGATGTCCATCGAGTACAGCGTGTCCTCGGTGAACACGGTCTCGCCGCGACGGTGCGCGTCCTGGATGGTCTCCTGGACCAGCAGCGGGGTCTTGGTCTGCACGTAGTGGACGTCGGCGACGTCGGTGATGCCGGCCTCGGCCATGGCGCGCTTGACGCCCTCGGCGACCTTCTCGACCATCGCCGGGCGGCCGATGTCCTCGGGCAGCAGCACGTCGGACATCGCGATACCGACCGACAGCCGCTTCTCGTCGGTTTCGGCCCCCTTGTCGTCGGGGACACGGGCGAACACGGTGGCGTGCGGGGTGATGACCCCGTCGCAGCCACCCGACCACGCCATCGGGATGTCCTTGACCTCGGACTCGGGCCGGCTCCCCTTGTCCATGAGCACGCCCCGGTAGGCCTGGTCGGCGAGGATGCGGGTGTAGTCGTTCACCCCGCCGTTGCCCTCGGTCTTGCCGATCACCGCGATCACGTCGTCGGCGGCGAATACGCCGTCGTCGATCAACTCGGCCAGTCCCGAGGCGTCCGTGACACTCTTGATCTCGATCTTGCGGACCTCGAACGGCATGGCGCGGCTCCCGAACGTCGAAACGGATGGCGACCGGCGACGCTAGCCGTGCACCAGCAGCCCGCGCATGTCGAGTTCCCACGATGAGAACCCGCCCTGGCTAGCGTGACCTGCCATATATCGGTGGCGGGTGCTTGATTCTGTGGCGGGTCCCCTGTCTCGCTCGCTTCGCTCGCTCGTTGCCCCCCACCCCGTCAGTGGTGGGTCCCCTGTCTCGCTCGCTTCGCTCGCTCGTTGCCCCCCACCCCGTCAGTGGTGGGTCCCCTGTCTCGCTCGCTTCGCTCGCTCGTTGCCCCCCACCACCTCGTTGCCCCACCACTCGGAGGCGCGCACG
>JAGXST010000012.1 GCA_018335555.1 Actinomycetota bacterium
GACGAGGCGACCACGGTCGGGGGGCTGGTCGTCGAGCAGCTCGGTCGGATCCCCGTGATCGGCGACCGCGTCGAGATCACCGGCCACAGCTTCGAGGTGCTCTCGGTGCGTCGTCGCATCGCGGAGCGCGTGCGCATCCAGGCACCAACGGCGACACCGCCACAGCAGAACTGAGACGAACGGCGTGCGGATGGCCAGCAACGACCTGCCCCATGACGAACGCCCACCGCGGACGGTGATCGTCCCCCTCGACGGGTCCGCGTACGCGGCCAGTGCCCTGCCGTACGGCCAACGCCTGGCTCGCCGCTTCGGGGCTCGTGTGCAGACCGTCACGGTCGGCGACCCGAGCGAAACGGTTGCGGAGGTGCGACTGGCAGGTGACCCGGTCGAGGCACTGCTCGCCCACCTCGCCGCAGCCGATCGAGCGGTCGTGTGCATGGCCAGCCACGGCCACGGGGGGCTGCGCCGACGGCTGCTCGGGTCGGTTGCCGAAGCCCTGGTCCGGAAGTCCCCGCATCCAGTGATCGTCCACGGTCCCGAGGCGTCGAACGCCGGCCCCCCGCGCTCCATCCTGGCCGGACTGGCCTGGAGCCCCCACCTCGACCAGATGGTCGACACCCTGTCGTCGTGGGCACCGCGCCTGGACGCCGGCATCGAACTCGCCCACGTCCGCTTCCCCAGTGCCGCCGAACTCTACGTTGCCCGCGCGAGCGGGCACACACCGCCCGACCAGCCCGACATCGGCCTGATCGCGGAACGGCTCACCATCGGCGGCGCCCGCACGTCCGCTCACCTGCTCGCCGGGGACGACCCCGTGACCTCCTTGCTCGGTCTCGCCCGGCGACTTCCGGCCCCGGTCCTGCTCGCCGTGGCCACCCACCAGGCGGACGAACGGGCCCACGACGACATCGCCTACCGGCTCATCCGCCGTGCACCGTGGCCGGTACTGGCAACCTGCGGATCCTGACCGGCACCTCCGCCCCGGGGCACCAGGCCGAGGCCGGCGTTGCGGACGCGCACGTCGGCCAGTCGGCGCGGAGGGCGTGGGGTCGCGGCCGCGCCTACGGTCCGCCGTATGGATGTCGTGCTGCTCACCTCTGGACTGATCGCGCTGGTCGTCGGTGCGGTGTTCGCCCATCTCGAGCGGTGGTCGATCGGGCCGCCGCTGCTGGGTCTGCTCGGCGGCGTCGTGATCGGGCCGCATGTGCTCGACGCGGTCGCCATTCCGGAACCCGACGCGATCCACGTGATGCAGGTCGCCGCGCGACTGCTTCTCGCGGTCGCCCTCATGGGCACCGCGCTGCGGTACCCGACGGCGGACATGTGGGCTCGGCGCCGCCCGGTGGCGCTGCTGGTCCTGGTGGTGATGCCGGCGATGACCGCGACCGTCGCGCTCGGAGCGGCGTGGACGCTGTCGCTACCGCTGGCGATGGCGGCCGTGCTCGGAGCGAGCCTGTCCCCCACCGACCCCGTGCTCGCCTCGGGCATCGTGACGGGGCAACCCGCCGAGGAGGACATCGACGAAACGGACCGGCAGGTGCTCGCACTCGAGTCCGGCGCCAACGACGGACTCGCGCTCCCGCTCGTCGTGATCGCCCTGGCCTGGCTGCTCGAACATCCGCCCGGGTCCGAGGCGGCATCGGCCGTCTACCAGATCGTCGGCGCCGTGGTCGTCGGGGCCGTCGCGGGCGGCCTGGCCGGGCGGGCCCTGAACTGGGCCCACGACCACCGCGAGATCGGACCGGCGGTGCAGTCGTTGTACGCCCTGGTGCTGGCCGGCTTCGTCCTCGGCCTCTGCCGCACCCTGGCGGTCGACGACCTGCTCGGCGTGTTCGCCGCCGGGCTCGTGCACAACCGCGTCGTGACCAGCGGCGAGCGCGAATCCGAGGTCGCCGTCGACGAGGCGCTCAACCAGTACCTCGTCATCCCGGTGTTCGTGCTGCTCGGGGTCGTGCTGCCGTGGGCGGGATGGCGCACGCTCGGCTGGCCGGGTGTCGCGTTCGTGGCGGTGGTCCTGCTGCTTCGTCGTCTCCCCGCGGTGGTGGCGCTCAAGCGGCCCCTGCAGGCGACCTGGACCCAGGTCCTGTGGCTGGGATGGTTCGGCCCGGTCGGTGTCGCCGCCATCTACTACCTCGGCCACGCGCACGAGGAGGGGGCCACCGATTCGCGGCTGTGGGCGGCGGGGACGCTGGCCGTCGCTGCGAGCACCCTCGTCCACGGGCTCACCGCCGGACCCGGCCGCGTGCTCTACCGCCGGAGCGTCGGTACCTGGACGGGGCGCCGCACGGGCTAGCGTGCACGCCCCGATCCCGGAGGCAGGCCGGATGACCGACCAGCGGACCCGCTGGAACGCGCGTCACGCGGCGCGGGAGGCGCCGAGCGAACCGGCCCAGGTTCTCGTGCGTCACCAGGCGCTGCTGCCGCGACAGGGACGTGCGCTCGATGTCGGCGGCGGCGCGGGTCGCAATGCCCTCTGGCTCGCACGGCGCGGGCTCGAGGTCACGCTGCTCGACGTGTCCGACGAGGCGTGCCGAATGGCTGCCGAAGCCGCCGACCGGGCCGGCGTCCCCCTCGAGGTCGAGCGCCGCGACGTGTCCGCCGACGGTCTTCTGCCCGGGCCGTGGGACGTGGTGGTGTTCCACCACTTCCTCGACCGGGACCTGTGGGCGCCGGCGGCGGCCGCCCTCGCCCCCGGAGGCGTCCTGTTCGTGTGCCAGCCGACCGTGCACAACCTCGAGCGGCACGAGCGACCCTCCCGCGAATGGCTGCTCGATCCCGGCGAGCTCGCGGCTGCCGCCCGCGGCTGGCCGGCGGTCGAGGTGCTCCACGTCGACGAGGGCTGGACCGACGGCGATCGTCACGAGGCCTCCGTCGTGGCCCGTCGACCGGTGCCGACGTGAGCGCGGTCCCGGTCGCCGCGCTGCGGCTGTGGCGACGGCTCGCCGACGATCCGGAAGCGTTGGCGCCCGGCACGCGCCGCGTCACGCGGGACACGAACGGGTTCTGTCCTCCCGGGTGGGTCGGCGTCGTCCGGCTCGGCGACGCCTACGCCGTCGACCCAGGCGTCGCCGACGCCGAGGACATCGACCGGCTCCTCGCACTCGACGATCCGGCCGATCCCGAGCAGGTGCGCACCGTGTTCTCCATCGAGCAGGCCCTTGGCCCCGCGGAGCTGAGCTACCTGCCCGACGACTGGACGCCCCCCGAGCGACGGCCCGACGGTGTCGCCCTCGAGGAGCGTGACGTCGCCGGGTTGCGCGGGTGGCTCGCGTCGTTGCCCGAGGACGATCTCGCCGAGAGTTCGGTCGTTGACATGCCCCGTGCGATCGTCGCCTCGGTGGGGCCTCGGGTGGTCGGCGCGGTCGGCCACCTCGCCTGGCCCGAACGGGTCGCCCACGTCGGCATCGTCGTCGCACCCGATTCCCGCGGGCTCGGCATCGGACGTCGCCTGGCCATCGCCGGCACGATCCGGGCACGGGAGGCGGGCCTGTCACCGCAGTGGCGTGCGACCTCGGACAACGCCGCGTCCCGGGCGCTGGCCGTCGCAGCCGGCTACGTCGAGGTGGGACGGCAGTTCAACTTCTCACCGCAGGGATGAACCCCCGCCTCGGCTACAGGATGCCGCGGACCGCCAGCGTGGACGTCATCACGGCCGCGAAGACGAGGACCAGCGCGATCACCAGACCCCGCCCGGCGGCGTGGTGCGCGTCGACGGCCATCTGCTGGCCGCGTGCGCGCTTGATCCCCACATGTGCGGCCACGAGCGCGAGCAGGGCCAGTGCAGGGTGGACGTAACGCAACAGGACCGACTCGTGCTCCCAGTACCCGTCCATGCCGTACACCGCCAGCCCGAGCAGTACCTGGATGTCGAGCAGCACGGACGCGACCACGTACGGGCCGGCCGTGAACTCGCGAGCGTCACGGGCACGACCGAATGCCATGGCCGCGGCCACGAGCACGACGAGCGCCACGACGTAGCCCGCGAACTGGTGGATCGTGGTCAGGACATCCACGGTTGCCTCCTGGTCGGGCCGCAGCCTAGCTGTCGGCAGCCACGATCCGGACCGCCCTGGGCCGGGCGGCCACGACGGCACTTGCGGTAGGTGGCCATCCGGCCCTTGGCCGTGACCCGAATGCTGCACGATGCAGACATCGTTCGGGGAGCCGTCGTGGAACTGGGGCATCTACTCGCACCGAGCCTCGTCACCCGTGTGGCGGAAGGTCTCGATGCGGTCGAACAGCGCCTGCGCGCCCTCACGTCCTCGCCCGGCGGCCTGGTGCGGCACAGCAGCCGTCACCTGCTCGCGGCCGGCGGCAAGCGATTCAGGCCGCTGGTGGCCGTCCTGGCCGCCTCGGCCGTCGACCCGGACATCGCAGCCACGCGGCCGCGGGACGCAGCCGTGGCCGTGGAACTGCTCCACCTGTCCACCCTCTACCACGACGACGTGATCGACGCGGCGCAGATGCGGCGCGGCGTCGTCAGCGTGAACGCGCGCTGGGGCGAGCGGCTGGCCGTGATCGCGGGCGACCGACTGACCGCGTTGTCCCTCGAGGCGGCTGCGGACGCGGGCGACGAGGTGCCCGCCCTGCTGGCACGCACCTATGCCCGACTGGTCGCCGGCGAACGACTCGAGACCCGACTCGTCGGACGCCTCGATGCCGGGGTCCCGGCGTACCTCGACGTCGTCGACGGCAAGACCGCGTCACTGATCGCCGCGGCGGCCCGCTCCGGTGGCGTGGCCGCCGGCGCCACGACGGCCGATCGTGACGCGCTCGAGGCCTGGGGACGCACCATCGGGGCCGCCTTTCAGGTCGCCGACGACCTGCTGGACCTGACGGGGACCGCAGCCGAGGCCGGCAAGCCGGTCGGACACGACCTCGCGCTCGGCGTCTACACCTGGCCGGTCCTCGATGCCATGACGACGCCCGCTGCGGCCACGCTCCGGCGCCTCCTGCACGGACCGCTCCCCCATGAGCCCGACGTCGTACGCCGCAGCGTCGCCGTCGTGCGTGCCGCTGGCTCGATCGAGCGTGCCACCGCGCTCGTGCACCGCCTGCTCGCACGTGCGGATCAACACCTGGAGCGACTGCCGGCCGGCGCTGCGACCCGGGCCCTCGGTGACCTCGGCCGCACCCTCGTGCCCGCTCCCGAAGTGCCACCGAGCGTGCCCGCGGCGCCCCGCGAGATCCAGGCGGTCGGGGCATGACCGCCGACGTCTGGCCGCAGGTCAGTGGCGTGATCCGCGAACACTCGACGACCTTCTGGCTCGGCACGTGCCTGATGAGCGGGGATCGACGTCGGGCTGTCCGGGCCATCTACGCCGCCTGCCGGATCGGCGACGACGCCGCCGACCTGCACGCACGGCCCCGCGAAGCGGTCGCCCACTGGCAGACGCGCATCGAGCGGGCGTATCTCGGACGCCCGGTCGAGCCATGGGAGCGGGCACTGGCGTGGACGGTGCGCCGCTACGAGGTGCCCCGGCAGGCGTTCGACGCACTGGCGGACGGGTTCCGCAGCGACCTCGGCCCGGTGCGCATGGCCACGCTCGACGATCTCGATCGGTACTGCTTCCAGGTGGCCGGCGCCGTCGGCCTGATGATCGCGCCCGTCTGCGACGCCGCAGGGCCCGATGCCCACCACGCAGCCGACCAACTCGGACGCGCCATGCAACTGACCAACTGCCTGCGCGACGTCGGCGAGGACCTCGCGCGCGACCGCGTCTACCTGCCGGCCGACCTCATGGCCGCCAACGGCGTGACGGTCGACGACCTGCGTGCCGACCGTAGGGGCCCCGGCTACCGGCGGTTGATGGAGGACCTCGCCCACGACGCCGAGCAACGGTACGCGGTCGGTCTGGCCGGCCTGCCCCACCTTCGCCACCACCGCACGGCCATCGCCTATGCCGCGGTGCAGTACCGCGGCATCCTCGACGAGTTGCGCGCATCAGGCTGGGACAACCTGCGCGCCCGTGCCGTGGTTCCGCCCCGACGCCGGGCGAGCCTCCTCGCGACCGCGCATGTCGCGGCCCGCGCCGTATCGTCTCCCCCTACGCACCATCCCCTTGCACTCGACCGGGCCGGAGGACGCGGGTGACCTACCTGCAGTTCCACCTCGTGTTCCTGCTGCCGGTCCTCGCACTGCTCGCCGTGCCGGTCGTGCGAACGCTGAGGCTGCGGCCGTGGCTGGCCGGTGGCATCGGACTGCTCGTCGTGGTCGCCTACGTGTGGACCACCCCGTGGGACAACTACCTGGTCGCCAGCGGCGTCTGGGGGTACGGCGACGGACGCGTGCTCGGGACGATCTGGTACGTACCGGTCGAGGAGTACGCGTTCTTCGGGCTGCAGACCCTGCTCACCGGCGGCTGGACCGTGCTGCTGCTGAGGCGGCACGACCTGCTCGACCCGGCCGGGCCGCAGGAGCGCGCCGGGCGTGCCACGGTCGCCGCATGGATCGCCGCCACGGTCGTCAGCGGCCTGCTCGCCCTGGGCGAATCGACCCGCTACCTCGGCCTGATCCTGGTCTGGATCGCTCCGCCGCTGGCCCTGCAGTGGTGGTACGGCGGTCGTTGGCTCGCCGACCGGCTGCGCGTGCTGTGGCCGGCGTTCGCCGTTCCGACGCTGTACCTGTGGTTCGCCGACGGGTTCGCCATCGCCAACGGCATCTGGACGATCTCCGAGCGCTACACGACCGGCATCACCTTCGGTCCACTCCCGCTCGAGGAGGCCACCTTCTTCCTGGTCACCAACCTCGTCGTCGTCCAGGGCCTGGTCCTGTTCGCCACCGTCGGTCGCCGGCAGCCGGCATGGGTGTGACTGGCCTGCGTCGCGCCGTCACCGCGTTCCTGCTCGCGAGGATCGCGGTCAACCTCGTCAACTGGCGCACCTTCCCGCGTCTACGGGCACGGAAGGGTGTCGACCTCGACCGCGTGTCACTGCTGGTGCCCGCCCGCGACGAGGCCGCGAACCTGCCACTGACGCTGCCCGGCATGGCCGCGCAGGGCGTCGGCGAGGTCCTCGTGCTCGACGACCACTCGCAGGACGGCACCGCCGACGTCGCGGCGGCGGTCGACGGCGTCAAGGTGCTCACCGGCGCACCCCTGCCCGACGGGTGGCTCGGCAAGGCGTGGGCGCTGCAGCAGTTGGCCGCCGCCGCGCGTGGCGACTGGCTGGTCTTCACCGATGCCGACGTCCACTGGGAACCGGGCGCCGTCGCCGGCTTCGTCGCCGAGGTCGAGGCCCAGGGCGCCCGGGTCGGCTCGATCTTTCCGACCCAGGACACCCGGACCTGGGGCGAGCGGCTGACGGTGCCCGTCATCGACGAAGTGCTGCTCTCCGGCCTGCCGTACCCGATCCTGCACGCCGACGTGTCCCCACACGCCGTGTCGATGAACGGACAGGCGATCGCGATCCACCGCGAGGTGTACGACGCCATCGGCGGTTGGGCAGCGGTCGCCGGTCGCATCGTCGAGGACGTGGCGTTCGGCCGCCTCGCCCGCCGCGACGGGCACGAGGTCGCCCTCGTGCTCGGCAACGGCGTCGTACACACCCGCATGTACCGCGGCTACGCCGAGGCGACGGCGGGATTCGGCAAGAACCTGCTGACGGCGCACGGTGGCAGGCGGGTGCTGCTCGCCGCGGATGTCGCCTGGCATGCGGCCGCCTACACCCTGCCGGCCCTGCTCGCCGGCCGCTCCCGCGCCTGGCGGCTGCCCCTCGCCCTCGGCATCGCCCAGCGCGCCGTCGTGGCGGCGACGACCCGTCGGGCGCCGGCCGAGGCGTTGCTGGCGCCGCTGTTGCCGTTGGCCGGCCTCCCGGTCGCCGCCCGGGCGATGCGCCGGACCCAGACGTGGAAGGGCCGCAGCTTCGAGGTGGGACGATGACCCGGTTGCCCTCCCCCGCAGGTCACCCCGTCCACGGCCACCTCGGACGGTGGGGCACCGAACCTCTCGCGCTGCTGCTCGAGGGCGCCGACCTCGGCCCGCTGTTCGAGCTGCGCCTGCCCCGCAGTCCGGCCGTGGTCGGCACGTCGCCCGCCTGGAACCGGTTCGTGCTCCGTGACGGTGAGACGTTCGTCGCACGCCGCAGCATCGTCGCACTGGTCCCGCACCTGCGTGGCGGCATCATCGTCACCGACGCCCCGCAGCACCGCCCGCGGCGCGTCGTGCTCGAACCGCGCTACCGCGACGTGAACCACCTTCGCTCCCGGGTCCGTGATGCAGCCCGAGCCCTGGTGCCCGGCGACGAGTTCGACGGACTGGCATGGGCGCTCGAGGCCATTCCGGCGCTGCTCAACGCGGCCCTGTTCTCCGGCGGCTTCCCCGAGGACCTGCTCGCCCACTACCTCCACCCGCTCGAGCAGGGCATGCCGGCCGCGCTGATCCCCCGGCCGGTCGCACGCCGCGCCGTACGCAAGGAACTGGCCCGGCAGTTGCGTCTGCGACGCGATGACCCGAGCATCGACGACCTCGCGGCCGGGTTCGCCCACGTCCCCGGCGCGGTCGAAGAACTGCGCGTCGGACTCGCGGCCGGGTTCGACACCAGTGCGCACACCCTCGCCTGGGCGCTGTGGTACCTCGGCGCCCACCCGGACTGGCAGGCGCCCGAGCGGCGCCGCGCCGCCGTCGACGAGGTCAT
>JAGXST010000013.1 GCA_018335555.1 Actinomycetota bacterium
CCCATGAGGTGGCGGGCGGCCCGGACGGCGAGGTTGTCCCCGCCGGGCGGCACGCCGGGACCGGCCTCGTGGGTGAACGCCAGTTCCATGAACCGGCGCGCGGCAGGGTGCGCCGACGCGACCGCGCCGTCCAGTCTCGCGAGCACGGTGTCGTGGATGGTGACGGTCTGCATGACCGTGACCAGCTCGTGGTAGCCGTCGGGCCGCAGACCGCGGATGCCGAGGAAGAGGTTGACCTTCGAGGGCACGCGGACGCGGACGCGCGATGCGCCGTCCACCCCTGCGTCGTCCACGCCGGCCTCCCGAATCGGCTCTCCCCTTGCGCATCCGCATCCTAGGGAGCAGGCCCGTCCGGCCCGATTCGGGGCACGCGGCGCGCCGCCGACCGCACGCCACCGATCCCGGTCCTGGGGCTCCCGGGGAGAAGTCAGACCTCGACGCCACGGGCCTCGAGCGCGGTGTCGAGGCGGGCGAGGTCTGCGGCCGACAGCGTCTCGGCCCGGGCCGTCAGGTCGATGCCGACGTCCTCGGCCACGGCCTCGATGACGTCGAGAGCGGCCAGGCTGCGCAGGTTGTTGCGCAGCGTCTTGCGGCGCTGCCGGAACGCGGTCTCGATCAGTCGGAAGCGGCGTTCGCGGGCCACGCGGGTCGGGGCGTCGTCGCGACGGACGATCCGCACCATCACGCTGTCGACGTTGGGCACCGGGTGGAACACCGTGCGCGGGATGGTCAGCGTCACCTCGGCGACCGCGATCGTGGCGAGCTTGGCACTGATCCCGGCGTAGAGGGGGTGGCCCGGTGTCGCAGCCCAGCGCTCGCCGACCTCGCGTTGCACCATCACGAACAGGTCGTCGATCGCGGGATCCTCCAACGCATGCACGATCAGGGGCGTGGCGACGTTGTAGGGCAGGTTCGCGACCAGCCGTGCCGGTCCGCCGCCGACGAGCGCGCCGAGATCGGCCCGCAGCGCGTCGGCGTGGACCACCTCGACGTCGTCGCGGCCTTCCAACACCTCGCCGAGCGCCTGCACGAGGCCGGCGTCGATCTCGACGGCGACCACGCGTCGTACCGCATCGGCCAGGCCCAGGGTCAGCGAGCCCAGGCCCGGGCCGATCTCGAGCACCGTGTCGTCCGGGTGGAGGCCCGCGGCCTCGACGATGCGACGAACCGTGTTGGGGTCGACCACGAAGTTCTGCCCCGAGGACTTGCGCGGTGCCAGACCGCGCTCGGCCAGCAGCCGGCGGACCTCACGGGGGGTCAACAGGTCGGCGATCGGTCTTCCTGGGCTCGGACGGCGACGGCAACGGTACGGCGCGCGGCCGTCACCGCAGTCCGAGCTGGCGCGAACAGTGCGGCCACGCACCCCAGCCCTGGGAGGCCTGTACGCGCTTGCCGACCACGATCTGCTGGTCGCGGCTGGCCTGCCAGGCGAACTCGGGGTAGCCCGACGGCTTGTGGCGCGTCCACGTGTCGGGGTGGAACTGCAACCCACCGTCGTAGCGGCCGTTGTGGCTCCAGTTACCACCCGCCTCGCAGCGCGCCAACCGGTCCCAGACCGAATCCGAGGCGGTGGCCGGTGCCGTGGCCTTGGGGGTCGCCTTCGGCTTCGGTGGCGGCGGTGGCGGCGGTGGCGGCGGTGCCTTGGTGCCGACCAAGACGACCCGGTCGACGGGCGCTCGGACGACGGTCTGCTCGACGAGCTCGCGCTGGGTCTGTTCCCCGTCCACCGCGACCACCGCATAGCGGTCGACGCGCAGGCCGTCCTGGGCCTCCTGCGCCACCTTCTCGGTCCCGCGCAGCAGGTCGGGATCCTCGCGGCGCTGCTCGCCGGAGGGGAGCACGACCTCGACGGTCTCCTCGCCGGTGTCGACCCGCTGGACCACGATCTCGGTCGGGCCGTCGATCGGCTCCCACAAGGCCGGACGGACCCGGTCGCTCGGATCGAGGTCGACGTCGAGTTCGGCCAGCACGTCACGGACGGTGTCGAGGACCGTCTCGGTCCGGTGCACGTCGCCGTCGACGACCACCTCGACCGCCTTGGGCAGGGTCACGTGGACGACGTCGCCATCCTCCACCCCGGCGGTGGACGGCGGTGAGATGATCGCGCCATCCGCGCGCGCGTCGCCGAGGTCGGCCGCCTCGAGCACGTCGGCCACCGAATCGACCGGGGCGAGGACCTCACGGGTCTCGTCACCGTCGATGACGACCTCGACGCCGATGGCGCGGTCGATCTCGATGGTCAGGCCGTCCGAGAGCGCCGCGTCAGGTCCGGGCCGGACCGCATCCGCAGGACCCACCTCGACGTCGAGCTGATCGAGCACCTCGGCGACCGTCGCGCTGTAGGTGCGGATCGCGTGGCGCTCGCCGTCGACCTCGACCTCGACCGCGTTCGACCAGGCGATGAGGGGCAACGCCACCGCACCGACCAGCCCCAGGACTGCGGCCTTGCGGACGCTGGCCCGGGTTGCGCCCCTTCGGGCACCACGGGACGCGAGGGAGGTCGGGGTTCGCCGGGACATGGCCACAGACGCTAGTCCTTCGGCAGCGCGAACGCGCGCCGTGTGTTGGCCTCCACCGCGGCCTCGACCTCGTCGACCGGCAGACCCTGCACCTCGGCGAGCGTGCGCAGCGTGTAGGGCACGTAGGACGGGTCGTTGGGCTTGCCGCGATGCGGATGCGGGGTCAGGAACGGCGAATCCGTCTCGGTCAGCAGCAACTCGAGCGGCGCAGCGGCCGCCGCCTCGCGCAGGTCGTGGGCGTTGGCGAAGGTGAGGTTGCCGGCGAACGACAGGTACCAGCCCGCTTCGGCGCAGCGCTTGGTGATGTCGAGGTCCCCACTGAAGCAGTGCATGACGACCCGCTCGGGCGCGCCCTCGTCGACCAGGATGTCGAGGCAGTCCTCCCACGCGTCGCGGCAGTGGATGACCAACGCGCGGTCGTGGCTGCGCGCGATCTGGATGTGCGAGCGGAACGCCGCTTCCTGCTGCGCGGGCGTGGTGTAGTCGCGGTAGTAGTCCAGCCCGGTCTCACCGACGGCCACGACGTTGTCGTCACGGGCGAGCCGGTCGATGACCTCCAGAACGTGCGGGGTGGCCTCCATCGCGTCGTTGGGGTGAACGCCGACCGCGGCCCACACGCCCTCGAAGCGGGCGGCGGTGCGCAGCGCCTGGGTGGACGACGCCATGTCGGTGCCGACGGTGATCATCGTCTGCACGCCGGCGGCGCGGGCCCGCTCGACCTGTTCGGCCGGGGTGAGACCCTCGTGGTGGTCGAGATGGCAGTGCGTGTCGACGTACGGCACGTGGAGGACGCCTGTCGGACGGGGGCAAGTCGAAGTGCGCGGGCCGGCGGACCGGGACTGCGAAACGTCCGGCTGGGCACGCGCGCGGCCCGCCGACATGAGGGCGGGCCGTGCGCTGAGGGG
>JAGXST010000014.1 GCA_018335555.1 Actinomycetota bacterium
TCGTGCCCGGCCTGGCGCAGTGACTGCATCGCCACGCCGGGGGTGTCGAGCACCCGCTGCCACGTGTCACGCAGGTTGTCGAGGAAGCGCTGCAGGGTCCACACCCCGGCGCGCAGGGGGAGCAGTTCGTCGTAGTAGGCCGTCCAGCCCTCGGCCACCCACAGCGATTCGGTGTGGGTCGGCCGCTCGTAGTCGGGTTGCACCAGCGCGGCCGGCACCAGCCGCTTGACGTTCCACAGGTGCAGGTACTCGTGCGCCACCAGGGACTGGAACCGCGAGGTCAGCTCGGCGTCCTGGAACGTGCGGATCGGCATCTGCAGTACCGATCCGTCGCGGTGCTCGAGCCCGCCGCCGCCCTCGTGCCAGCCGGTGCACAGGTACACGTAGCGCCCGACGGGCAGTTCGCCGTCGAACAACTCGACCGCCGCCTCGCCGATCGCCGTCGCGTCCCGCGCGATGGCGTCGAGGTCGGGGTGCCCGCCGTGGGCGGCCCACACGAACGAGTGGGGGACGCCGGCCACCTCGAAGTCGACCCACGGCAGGTCGCCGACCTCGAACGCGCTGTCGACGAGGTGGTCGCGGTGCTCGGCGACGTAGGTGTCGGGCTCGTCACCCGCCGGCAGCAGCGAGAACACCCGGTGCCCCTCGGGCGTGGCGGGCAGGTGCACGACGTGGGGCTCGTGCTCGGCGCCCTCGAGGTAGGGGAACGTCGCGGCCGGGATCAGCAGCGCGTGGTGGTCGTCGACGTGGTTGGTGCGCACGGTCAGTTCGTTGGCGTACAACTCCAGCGTGACCCGGTGCTCGCCAGAGGCGTCCTCGGGCAGCCGCCAGGCGGTGTGGCCGTCCGAGACCAGCGGGACGTCGTCGCCGGCCTCGTCGACGGTCCGGATCCACTGCACGTGGTGGACGTAGTCGCGCACGACATAGCTGCCGGGCGTCCACACCGGCAGCACGATCCGTGCGCCCGGGGCCAGGTCGGCCGGCACGGTGAGCGTCACCCGCACCAGGTGGTGGACGCGGTCGCGCAGATCGACGGCGTAGCGGACGGTCACGAGGGGTTCTTTCGGTGGCGGACCCGGATTGGTGGAGGACCGCGAGGCTAGCCAGCGGCCGGGGGGCAACGAGGAGCGAAGCGACGCAGACTGGGGACCCAGCCAGCGAAGCGACGGCTACCTTCGGCGCCTGTGGACGACCGACGACGACGAGGCCGCGACGTGCCAGACCTGCCCATGGCGGACCGCCACGAGACGATCCTGCCGCCGGCCCCCGACGCGGCCCGCGAGGCCCTGGCCAGCGCGCTGGCCGCGGATGCGGACACGCGCCTGCTGGCGGTCAGCGCGGTCGTAGCCGACCATCCGACCTTCATGGAGGGCTGGGCCCAGTTGGCCGCGCTCGGACGTGAACCGATCGAGCGTTACGCCTACGCCAGGGTCGGCTACCACCGCGGCCTCGACGCCCTGCGCGGCGCCGGCTGGGGCGGACGCGGCTTCGTACGTTGGTCGCAGGCCACCAACCGGGGTTTCCTTTCCTGCCTGGTCCGGCTGCGTGGGGCGGCCGCCGAGATCGGCGAACAGGCCGAGGTCGAGCGCATCGACGGGTTCCTGTACGAACTCGACCCCGACTGGGACGACGCCAACCTGGTGGCTTGACCACGTGGCCGGGCGGATCCTCAAGGACGACATCGAGACCCTGCGCAGGCAGGCCGACGTCGTCGCGGTCGTCGGCGACTACACCACGCTCAAGCGCGCCGGCGCCCGTTTCAAGGGACTGTGCCCGTTCCACAACGAGAAGACGCCGTCGTTCACCGTGGCGCCCGACGGCAACTTCTTCCACTGCTTCGGCTGCGACGCGTCCGGGGACATCTACGACTTCCTGATGCGTATCGAAGGTCTCGACTTCCCCGAGGCCGTCGAGTCGCTCGCCCGACGTAGCGGCTTCACGCTGCGCTACGAGGAGATGTCTGCGCGCGACCTGCAGGCCGTGGGCCAGCGCTCCCGCCTGGTCCAGGTCACCCAGGCCGCGCTCGAGTTCTTCACCCGCACCCTCTACGGCGACGAGGGCGAGGTGGCGCGCTCCTACCTCAAGGAACGTGGCTTCGGCCGTGACGACGCGAAGCGGTTCGACCTCGGGTTCGCCCCCAACGAGTGGGAGTCGCTGGCGCGCGCGATGACCGCCGACGGCTTCAAGGCCGACGACCTCATCGCGACCGGCTTGGTCGTGCGCAACGACCGGGGCGGCCTGCGGGACCGGTTTCGCGGGCGGCTGATCTTCCCGGTCCACGATCCGGGTGGCGACGTGATCGGCTTCGGTGGACGGGTCCTGCCCGGACTCGACTACGGCGACTTCGACCCGCCGAAGTACCTCAACTCGCCCGAGACCCCGCTGTACAAGAAGACGCGGGTGCTCTACGGGGTCCCGCAGGCCCGCCCCGAGGTCGTGCGCACCGGCCAGGTCCTGATCTGCGAGGGCTACACCGACGTGATGGCGCTGCACCAGGCCGGGTTCGGCAACGCCGTTGCCACCTGCGGCACCGCCGTCGGCGTCGAGCACCTGCGCATGGTGTCGCGCTACGCCCAACAGGTCGTGTTCGCCTTCGACGGCGACGCGGCCGGGGTCAAGGCGGCCGAGCGGGCCTGGGAGGCGGCCCGGACGCTGGCCGGTGACGAGGGCGGCGCCGATCTCGACCTGCGCGTGTTGGTGCTCGGTGACGGCCGCGACCCCGCCGACCTCGTCCGCGACATCGGCGCCGACAGCCTGCGCGAGGCCGTCACCACCGCCACCCCGGTCGTGCCGTTCGTCGTCCGCCACCACCTCGCCGACGCCGACCTCACCAGCGAGGCCGGACGGACCGCCGCGCTGCGTGAGGCGCTCGGGATCGTCGGTCGCGAACCCGACCTCGACCTCCGCCGCGAGTGGGCCCGGACCGAGGTCGCCGGCCGGGTGGGCGTCGACTACGCGTTCGTGGTCAGCACCGCCAAGCGCATGAAGATCGACCTGGACGCCCACGAGGGTGTCGCGCCCGTCGGGCAGTCCCGCCAGGGGCGCGGGGGCAGTATCGGTGGAGTCACCTCGCTCGATCGCGCCCGGGTACGGCGCGAACGCGACGTCTTGCGCACCGCGCTGCAGGCGCCGCAGTGGTTGCCGGACGAGTGGTTCGAACTGGCCGAGGACGACTTCAGCCACCCGGTGGCCCGCCAGGTCTTCGCCACGATGCAGGCGGCGGGCGGGGCGGGGGTGGAGTTGGCCGCCATCCTCGAGGTGGCCTCCGACGACGAGGTGCGCACCAAGATCCGCGAGATCGCGCTCGAGGAGGAGTCCGCGCCGCTGGACGCCGACGGGGCGGCCTGGCGTGTGCGCTCGCTGGTGGCCGACCGCCTCGAGACCGAGGTGGGGACGCTCAAGCAGCGACTGCAGACGCTGCACCACACCAGCGACCGCGACGAACTCATGGCGGTCCTGGCGCAGTTGGGCGAACTCGAGCAGCGGCGACGCTCGTTGCGCGGCATCGAGCAGTAGTGCTCGTGCGGGGCGTGCGCGACCCGAGCGCCCTACCCCGGTCCGGCCGCCCCGCCTCCCGCCGACCGTTAGCCTGCTTTCCGCGTCGAGCGACGCACCGGCCGCTGGCGGCGACCGCGTGCACACGCCGGTCGAAACCACGGCCGCGCGTTCGCCGACCGGAGGAACCGCGTTGTCGCCTGCCGATGGTCCCCGTGACTCCGGGCTGCACAGCCGTGGGGTTGGTGGCGCGACGGTGACGCGGCTGCACCCGCCGCGACCCGACCCGGCCGAGCCCAGCGACGCCGACCTGGCCGCCGAGGACGTCGATCACGGCGAGGACGTCGAGGCAGCCGCAGCCGACGCCAAGCGGCACGCCGACGTGGTCGATCTGGCCGAACGCGAAGCGGTCACGCGCACCCCCGAGGTGGCGGAGTTGCTCGAGGTCGGCCGCGACCGGGGGTTCGTGACCACCACCGAGGTCGCCGGGGCACTCAAGTCCGCGGGCCTGGACGGGACGGTTGCGCTGGTCGTCGGCCGTCAACTGCGACGGGCCGGCATCGCCATCGTCGAGGACGGGCCGGCGGAAGCCTCCCCGGCCGCGCC
>JAGXST010000015.1 GCA_018335555.1 Actinomycetota bacterium
AGCGCGCGCCGCTCGGCACGCAACCCGGAGCCCTCGGGCATCACCCAGGGCAGGTTGATGCCCTGCTCGGTGCGGATCACGACGCGGGCGACGCCGTCGACCAGACGCGAGGAGATGGTCGCCCCGTCCACGGTCACCCGCTCCGACACCTGCGGGTCGGACGGGTCGGACACGTCGACCAGCGTGATCGTCGCGACGCCGGCCCCGCCGTAGGGCAGCGAGTCCGACGCGATCCGCTCGCCCGCGAACGGCACCACGCCGTACACCGACGACGTGATCAGCAGGCGGTCGCCGTCGAGCAGCAGTTGCGCGTCCCAGGCCTCGCGCAACCGCAGCGAGCCGAGTTCGACCGGGTCGTCGCCGGTGATGTCGAGGATGGTCAGGCCCGACTCGTTGACGACGTACATCGTGTCGCCGTCGCTCTTGACCCGGTCGGGTTCGTCGACCCCGACCTCCTGCACGTTGGTGCCCGAGAAGTCGGTTCCGGAGGTCGGTTGCCCGGTGGCCGCCCGGTCACCGCCGCCGGCACCGTCGTCCCCCGCGGCCTCCTCGACGGCCATCTCCCCACCGCCGCGATACCAGCCGCCCCCGCCGATGCCCCAGGGGGTGACCACCTCGAGTGCCGCCGCGGTGACGTGGGCGAGGTAGTCGTCGCAGGCGTCGAAGCCCGACAGCGCGGCCGCGGCCAACTCGAGGTTGCCGGGCAGCAGGAAGGGCTGGTCGCCGGAGGTCCTTGCGCCCTCGCCCTGTCGAGGCGTCTCGCCCTCGGTGCCGGTGCACCCGGCGAGGACCAGTGCGGGTAGTAGCAGTGAGGCGGCCAGGCGGCGCATGACGGGCTCCTCGGACCGGTGACGACGAGGTCGGTCACCGGTGGGACGTCGCGACGCCTGCCCTGGTTGCCTTGCGTCGGCGTCAGTGTTGTTCGGCCAGCCAGGCCTCGAGGGCACGGACGCGCTGCGGCGCGATGTCGTGGGCGAAGTCGCAGTCCGGATCGTCGCCGCAGGCGGGATTACCGTCGTCGATCATGAAGTTGAAGCGGCAGGTCGGGCACCAGACGTCCAGGGCTTCGGGCAGGTACGGACACTCGAAGTAGTGGCAGCTGCGGTCCCCTTCGTCGGTGCGGAAGTCGTAGCTGCACAACGCGCACTGGTGGAACCCGGGTGGCTCCACCAGCGCAGGGAGCAGGCGTCGCAGCGAGAAGCGGCTGGAGGATACGGAGTGACGGTCGGTGGTCATGGCCGGCGTCTCCCGTGCGGGCTTCGAGCGTTACACGGTCGCGAACGGGGTGTCCAGAGGACAACGACCCGCCGGCCCCACTCTGCACCACGTGGCTCAGGCCGCGTGCCGGTCCAGCAGGTAGATGGCGAAGGTCGGCAGCCAGTGCTCGCCGACGTAGTCGCCGCCGAGCACGGCCGGCAGCGCTGCGTCGCGATGACGGTCCGCGGCCTGGCGCGCCACCTCGGCGTAGGCGTCCCCGGACGGCAGGGCGTCCGCGATCGCGGCCCAGCACCAGGCGCGGCTGAGGTTGAGGCCGTCGAGGTGGACCGTCTGCGGATCGGTGCGGTCGCTGACGTGCGCCGGCACGGTCAGCGGCTGCGGGTCGGGCAGGAAGCGGTGCAGCCATGGCGCGAACTCGCTCGCCGCCAGGATCCGCCGCAGCAGGTCGGCCTCGACCAGGGCCGGTGAGAGGAAGTCGTTGGCCGACGGCTCGAACGCGGCCGCGTAGCCGAGGTCGCGGCCGTACCAGCGCAGCGCCGCCTCGCCGACCGCGGCGGTCAGGGCGTTGTCGGTGGTGGCACCTGCCGCGTCGTGCAAAAGGCCGCAGGCGAAGGCGCTGTTGGCGTGGGTGCCGCTGCGCTGCGGGTAGGTGGTCGAGGCCAGCCAGTCGAGGCAGCGGCCACGCACCACCTCGACGAGAGGTCCGAGGATCGCGGCCCACCGGCGCAGCGCACCGTCCTCGTCGCCGGCGGCACGGAGTTCGGCCGACAGCGTCAGCAGCCAGGCCCAGCCGTAGGGTCGTTCCCAGCTGCGGCGGACGGGGTCGGCGAGGTAGCCGGCTTCGGTGGCGACCGCGTCGTCGGTGACCCGCTCGTCGAACCATGCGCGGATCGCGGCGGCCTCGGGAAGGTCGGGGAACCGGCGCAGCAGTCGGATCAGCATCCAGTGTTGATGGACCGACGAGTGCCAGTCGTAGGAGCCGTAGAAGATCGGATGCAGCTGCGACGGCGCACGGCCGAGGTCGTCGGCATCGGTCAGCAGGTGCATCGGGTGGTTGGGGTACTCGCGCGCGACGTTGGCCAGACCGACCTGCGCGTACCGCGACGCGGACTCCGGATCGATCGTCGTCGGCCCGCCTGTCGGTTCGGCCACCGTCGTCTCCCGTCAGTGCACGTCTCAGCGCACGTCCGCGACGTGCGGACAGGTCGCGGATCGGGTCCGCGACGCGCCCAACCTACTCTGATCCTGCGACGATCACGGGGGCGCCTCGATGGCCGGAGAGGTACGGGTCGGCACCAGTGGCTGGCAGTACGACGACTGGCGCGGGACCATCTATCCCGAGGGGGTGGGGCAGCCGCGCTGGCTGTCGCACTACGTCGGCTGGTTCCCGACCGTCGAGGTGAACTCGACCTTCTATCGGCTGGCGCGGGAGACGGCCGCGCAACGATGGCGTGACACGGCACCGGCCGGCTTCGAGTTCGTACTCAAGGGCAGTCAGTTCATCACCCACCGCCTCAAGCTGCGCGACGCCTACGACGCCGTCGGCCGCTTCTTCGCACCGCTCGTGCCCGTGCTCGAGCGCACCTCCGTGATCCTGTGGCAGCTACCGCCCAACTTCAGACGCAACCTCGACCGGCTCGACCAGTTCCTCGACATGCTGCCGCCGACCCACCGGTACGCCGTCGAGTTCCGCGACGACGACTGGTTCCATCCGGACACCTACGCGCTGCTCGATCGCCACGGCGTGTCGCACGTGTGGCTGTCGTCGGGCCTGACCACCCGACACGAGCCGGTCGCCACCGGCGATCACGTCTACGTCCGCTTCCATGGCCTGTCCGAACACGCCTACCGCCACGACTACACCGATGCCGAACTCGAGCCATGGGCGGAGCGGTTGCGTGAGGTGGCCGCGGTCGGCACGCCGGCCTGGGTGTTCTTCAACAACGACTACGACGGCCATGCCGTGCACAACGGGCGTCGGCTGATCGAGATGCTCGGTCACGCCGCCCGGCGGTGGCCGCCGGCAGACCTCGACGTGGTCGCGTTGCCCGAGGCGCAGGGGACCACGTTGCCGCCGAGGTGACCGGCCGCGTACCCTCCTGCCCGCCCCGCCTCGGACCACCGGTTCGAGCGGGACACGGAGGGTTCGCCTAGTTCGGCCTATGGCGCACGGCTGGAATCCGTGTTGGGAGTCACATCCCTCGGGGGTTCGAATCCCCCACCCTCCGCCCCAGAAACACCGCTTGACCAGCGACGATGCCCCCGGACTCCAATCCGGGGGCATCGTCGTCCCGGCGCCAGGGCGGGCGATTGGTCACAGATTGGTCACAGAATTCGAGTTGCCGGAGGTGTGGTCACGGTCGATCTGCGGTTCGGCGCCGAACAGGATTGCGGCGTGGTGGTCGATCGCGGTTCGGTCGGCGCCCTTCAGCATGTGCGTGTAGACCTTCGATGTGACGGCGGTCGAGGCGTGACCGAGTAGCGCGCTGATCGTGGCCAGTCCGTTGCCGTTCGCATCGAGTGCCGAGGCCAGTGAGTGGCGCAGCCCATGCGGGCCGCCGATGTGCGGGAGGCCGCAGCGCCGGGCGTAGGTCGAGAACTTCGTCGACACGTAGTCCGGATAGCGGTAGCGGCCCCACTCGTTGGGGAAGACCAGGTCGTGGTCCTGCCAGTCAGTGCCGAGCAACGTGCGCCGGTGGTCCTGGCGCTGGCGGTGCTCGCGGAGCAGAGCTACGACCGCATCGGGCAGAGGCACGACACGGCGTGACCGCCGCGACTTCGGCTGTTTGGTGATGACCCGTGAGCCGGCCTTGGTGATGGTCTGTCGGATCTCGAGGGTCCTGTGGCTGAGGTCGGTCGCGGCCCAGGTGGCCCCCACGGCTTCGCCGCGTCGGATGCCGGTCACGGCGATCGTCGCGAACAGGGCGTGCCAGTCCGGGTCGTCGTCGCGGACATGCCGGAGGAACAGTGCGACCTCGTCGGGCGTCCACGTCGCCTGCTCCGTCTCGGGTGCCCGCGGCTTCACGGCCCGGTCGGCAGGGTTGCGGAGGATGAGCTCCTCGGACACGGCGTCGTCCAGGATGCGATGGGCCAGCCCGTGGACGTTGGCGATGGTCTTGGTGGAGAGGCGGTCCAGCAGCGCGGCGTAGTGGCGGGTCAGCGTCGCCCCATCGAGATGTTGGATCGGGATGTCACCAAGCTCGGGAAGGAGATGGTTGCGTAGGTCTCGCTCGTAGATGGCGAAGGTGGTCTCGGCGAGCTGGCCGAGGCGAACCCGAGCTACGGCCTGTTCGGTCAACCAGCGCTGGGCGTAGGTACCGAACGTGAGATCGTTCTTGGCGACGTGGTCGCCCCGACGTCTGTCGACGAGTTCCGCCTGCATGGCGTCCAGCGCGTCCTGCTTGCGGTCGAAGCCGCCGCGCTTCACCTGCTGGCGGTGCCTTGCGCCGGGCGGTGCCACATCGACGGTGAACGTCCATGTGAAGCGGTCGTGACCGCAGGCGCACTGCCTGCCGATCAAGCGCTTGCGACATCGAGTGCAGCGTCGGTAGACAGAGCCGCCACGTCCCATCGCATGCTCCCGGTCGTGGAACGTCAGCAGCGTTGCCTCGGGAATCGCGGAACGCGCGAGTCTTCGCTCGTCGCTTGTGGATAACTGCCGTGTGCCCGGACCATATGGCTCACCGACCGAGGCCGATCCGTAGGTTGCGGCTGCGGTCCCGCACGGCTTCTCGTTCGAGTTGCTGTTCGCGGCGGTGGTGTTCGATCGTGGCGGCTGCGTGTCGGTGGTCGGCTTGTTGGAGCGGGTCGGTCGGCGCGCCGCCGAGCGGCTGGTCGGGGTCGTTGACGTTCCAGCGCAACCGGTAATCCTCGACCGTGGTGGCGCTCTCGTGCCAGCGGGCGGCGTCGCGACGGTCAGCGGAGGGCGGGCCCAACGCTGTGACGAGGTAGGGGGGCGGCGCGCTCCGGTAGCCGGCGACTCGCTGGCGGGCGGCCGCGTCGATCTGGCGGGACAGCTCACGCCAGCCGGTCTGCAG
>JAGXST010000016.1 GCA_018335555.1 Actinomycetota bacterium
CGCATAGGGCATCAGGAAGTCCATGAAGCTGGCGTTGAGCAGTTGCCCGTGCTCGTCGTAGGCCATCTTCTCGTACAGCGCCCCACCGACGCCCTGGGCGACCCCGCCCAGGACCTGGCCCTTGACGATCATCGGGTTGATCAGGTTGCCGCAGTCGTGGACGACCGCGTAGCGCAGCACCTCGATGTCGGAGGTGGCGGGATCGACCTCGACCTCGACGGCGTGCATGCCGTTGGCGAAGGTCGAACGCACCGGCGAGTAGTAGTCGGTGCCCTCGAGGCCCGGCGCCTGGCCCGGCGCGACCGGCGGCTTGTCCGGGTCGTTGGGGCCGGCGAACTGGGTGGCCGCCTTGGCGTGCTCGTCGAAGGCGTAACGCAGCGGGTTGGACAGCGTGGCCAGCATCGACAGCGGCAGCGACGTGTCCGGGCTGCCCTTGACCTGCACCCGTCCGTCGACGAGTTCGAGGTCCTCGACGTCGGCCTCGAGTGCGTCGGACGCCAACTGCAGCGCCTTCTCGCGCACCTTCGTCGCCGCGAGGTGGACCGCGTTGCCCGACATCACCGCGGCCCGTGACGCGAACGTGCCGACCGCGTACGGGAACCGGCGGGTGTCACCGGTGACGACCTTGACCTGCTCGAGCGGGACACCGAGTTCGTCGGCGACGATCTGCGCGAACGCGGTCTGGTGGCCCTGGCCCTGGGTGCCCAGGCCCGTCGCGACCTGCACGGTGCCGTTCGGTTCGACCAGGACGTGGCCGCCCTCGTACGGACCGACACCGGTGCCCTCGACGTAGCAGGCCAGGCCGATGCCGAGGTGTCGGCCCTCGGCGGCGGCCGCGGCCTTGCGCGCCGGGAACCCGTCCCAGTCGACGAGTGCCTTGAGCTTGGCCAGCGACGCCGGGAAGTCGCCCGAGTCGTAGGTGTAGTCGCGGCCGTCCTGGAACATCAGGCCGAACGCGTAGGGCATCTCGTCGGGTCGGATGAAGTTGCGTTCGCGGACCACCGTGCGGTCGAGGTCCAGTTCCGACGCGATCGCGTCGACGGTCCGCTCCATGATGAAGCAGCCCTGCGGCCGGCCGGCACCGCGGTAGGGAGTGACCGGGGTCTTGTTGGTGTAGACGCTGCGGAACCCGACGCGGTAGTGCTCGATCCTGTAGGGCCCCAGCAACTGGGTCGAGGTGATGATCGGCACGATCAGCCCGTAGGGGATGTAGGCGCCGTGGTCGTGCAGGAACGTCACGTCGAGGCCGAGGATGCGACCGTCGTCGTCGAAGCCGACCTCGACCCACTGGGCCTGGCCCCGTTCGTGGTTGGCCGAGACGAAGTGCTCGTGGCGGTCCTCGGTGAACTTGACCTCGCGGCCGAGCAGGCGTGCCGCCCACGGCACCAGGATCTCCTCGGGCCACGGGTGCATGATCTTGACCCCGAAGCCCCCGCCGACGTCGGGCACGACCACGTCGACCTGGGCGAAGTCGAGTTCGAGGAACGTCGCGATCGCCGCCCGGACGCTGGTCGGTGCCTGGGTCGAGGAGTGCACGCGCAGCCGGCGGTCGTCGGGGTCCCAGCGGGCATGGACGCCGCGGCCCTCCAGCGGCGTCGACGCCGAGCGTTCGATGTCGAGCCGCAACCGCAACCGGTGCGGCGCGTCGGCGATGGCGGAACCGGCGTCGCCGATGGTCTGCACCAGTTCGGCCGCGACGTTGCCGGGCACCTGTTCGTGGACGTCCGCGCCGCCGGCGACCGCCGCCTCGAGGTCGACGACCGCAGGCAGGATCTCGTAGTCGACGCGGATGCGGTCGAGCACGTCCTCGGCGACGTAGCGGTCGCTGGCGACGACCATCGCGATCGCCTCACCGACGTGGTTGACCTCGCCGTCGGCGAGAACCTTCTGGGTCACCGGCGCGGTCAGCGACGGGTGCGGGATCAGCAACGGCAGGGGCTGCTGCAACCGCGGGGGCAGGTCCTCGTAGGCGTAGATCGCGACCAGTCCGTCGACGTCGAGCGCATCGGTGACGTCGACATCGAGGACGCGGGCGTGGGCGTGGGGGCTGCGCAGGATCGCGACGGCCAGCGCGTCGTGGCCGAGGTCGTCGAGGTAGCGGCCCTCGCCACGCAGCAGTCGCGGGTCCTCGACCCGTGCGACGGCGGCCCCGAACTGGCGCGTGCTCATTCTTGATCTCCGAGACCGGCTCCGGTGCCTTCAAGACCCACCACAGCACCTCCGCCGCCGCTCCTCTCGTCCGTTGACGCTGAGTGCCGTTCGCGGGGGTCGGCGCCCGAGGCCCGGAAGGTCCCCCCCGCCTGCTCGACGGCGGCGAGGATGCCGGCGTAGCCGGTGCAACGGCACAGGTTGCCGGCCATGCCCTCACGGATCGCGTCGGCGTCGGCATCCGGGTGGTCGGCGATGAACCCGCAGGCGCTCATCACCATGCCGGGCGTGCAGAACCCGCACTGCAGGCCGTGGCAGTCCTGGAAGGCGGCCTGGACCGGGTGCAGCGTGCCGTCCTCGGCGGCCAGCCCTTCGACCGTGGTGATGGCGGCCCCGTCGACCGACACCGCGAAGGTCAGGCACGAGCGGATCGGCAGGCCGTCGAGCAGGATGGTGCAGGCGCCGCAGACACCGTGCTCGCACCCGACGTGGGTGCCGGTCAACCGCAGGTCGTGGCGCAGGAAGTCCGACAACAGCCGGCGGGCGGGCACCGCGGCGCGGTGCAGCGCGCCGTTGACGGTGACCGTCACCTCGAACAGTTCCTCACTCACGTCCCTACCTCCCGTCCGGCCGCGCGGGAGGCGGCGCGCCGCAGCGCACGTTCGAGCAGCACGCCGGCCAGGTGACGTCGATAGCTCGCCGTCGCGTGGATGTCGTCGTCGGGATCGAGTGCCGCTCGCGCCTCCCCCACCGCGTCGGTGAGGTCGAGAGCGTCCGACGGCTGTCCCCGCAGCGGCCCGTCCAAGGTGATCACGAACGGCATCCCGCCGACGCCGAAGAACGCGGCACGGGCCGTGTCGAGGTGACCGTCGGCGTCGACGTCCACGCGGACCGCGACCCCCGCCAACGCGTAGTCGCCGTGGCGGCGGGCCAGTTCCTCGATCGCGGTACCCGCCCGCGGTGGCAGAGCCGGGAACTCGAGCGCCGTCGCCAGCTCGCCCGGCCGCAGCGCGGACTCGAGCGGTCCGACGAAGGCGTCCGCGCCGCGGACCCTGCGGACGCCTGCAGTCGACGTCAGCACGAGGTCGGCGTCGAGGAGCGCGACGACCGCGGGCAGTTCGGAGGCCGGGTCGGCGTGGACGACCGCGCCGACGGTGGTGCCGCGGTTGCGGATCACCGGATGGGCGACCAGGCCCAGTGCCTCACGCAACAACGGCAGCGCTGCGGCCACCTCGTCGTCGCGTTCGAGTCGCGCGTGCGTGGCGCGGGCTCCGACCCGCACCACCGCGTCGGCCACCTCGATCCGGTCGAGATCGTCGAGATGGCGGATGTCGACCAGCGCCGCCGGTGCCACCAGGCGCATGTTGAGCATCGGCACCAGGCTCTGCCCGCCTGCCAGCACCTTCGCATCGTCGCCGAGGTCGGCGAGCAGATCGAGCCCCGCCTCCAGCGAACGGGGGGCGTGGTAGGCGAACGCCGGCGGTTTCACGTGTTCGAGGCTCCTGCCGCTCCCGGCTCCCGCATGCGGTCTCCACGTCCG
>JAGXST010000017.1 GCA_018335555.1 Actinomycetota bacterium
GCCGGCTATCGCCGCTACCTCGAACGCGAACTGCGCGAGCGCCACGACTTCACCGGCGTGCCCCTGCTGCTCGACGACCGGCCGCCGGCTCCCCGTTCGCGGCGCTGAACCAGCGGCCGGACCGCACGGGCCGGTTCGCCGGTTCGCCCGTCCGCCGCGTAGGCGGTAGCGTGCCGTCTCCGCGCGGTCGGGGTGTCCCGGTCCGCGCAGGTGGCCGACGTCCACCGTCCGCGAACGGGCGTGACGTCGATCCTCCACCGGGCTGTGGCGCAGTCAGGTAGCGCACTCGTCTGGGGGGCGAGGGGTCGCCGGTTCAAGTCCGGCCAGCCCGACCACGACCGCCGGGGTCCCATGTGGGCCCCGGCGGTCGCCTGCGACCGGCAGGCAGTAGCGTCACGTCCACAGCGGGGGTGACGCCCGCCGACGACGTGATGGGGGAGCCATGCGGTTCTACGACCTCGGTGGTGGCGGCGAGCCCCGCGTCGCGTCCAGGCGTGTGCTCACCGTGCCGAACCTGATCTCGTTCGCACGCCTCGCCATCCTGCCCGTCGTCTACCTCGACCTCACCTCCGGCCGACTGCTGCGCGCGTTCGTCCTACTGGTCGTGTTCACCGCCAGCGACTGGTTCGACGGCTACTTCGCCCGGCGGCTCGACCAGGTCACCGAGCTGGGGAAGCTGCTCGATCCGATCAGCGACCGGGTGCTGTTCGTCGTGGTCGGTGTCGCCTACGTCGTGTCGGGTCTGCTGCCGCTGTGGGTCGTGCTCGCACTGATCGCGCGCGACGTCCTGGTCGCCGGTGCCGGACTCGTGCTGCTCACCCGCGGCGCGAAGCCGCCGGACGTGACCAGGCTCGGCAAGACCGCCACCTTCGGGTTGATGTGGGCGCTGCCGATGTTCCTGCTGGCCGGCATCGCCGGCGACGGGGTCGACGACCCGCAGCCGGTGCTCCACGTCCTGGCCTGGGTCCTGCTCGCCGTCAGCGGCGTGCTGTACTGGGTCGCCGCCTTCGACTATGCCCGCATCGTCCGGCGCAGGGCCGCCGTCATCGACGCGATGGACGACGACGCTGCGTCACCGGGTGGGGGCTGAATCAGGGGAGCGCACTGCGGTAGGGTGGACGGCGGCGGCGTGGCCGCCAGGGAGCATGCGCTCCCGCCGATGCCCGTACCCGAGGACCGGAGTGCTGCGCCGTGGCGGACGACACGCCGAGCGAGTTGCGTTACACCGAGCAACACGAGTGGCTGCGCGACGACGGCGAGGTGATCGCGGTCGGCATCACCTCCTTCGCCCAGGAACAGCTCGGTGACGTCGTCTACGTCGACCTGCCGTCGCCGGGTGCCGAGGTCGAGCAGGGCCAGGTCTTCGGCGAGGTCGAGTCGACCAAGTCGGTCTCGGACCTGTACGCCCCGGTGAGCGGCACCGTGGTCGAGCGCAACGAGGATCTCGACGAGCGGCCGGAACTGGTCAACCTCGACCCGTACGGGCAGGGTTGGATGGTCTCGATCCGTCCGTCGAACCGCGCCGAACTCGACGACCTGCTCGACGCCGAGGGCTACCGCGCGGTTGCCGAGGGCTGACGGCACGCCCGTCTCCAGGGCAGGTCGAGACCTCGTCCTTCGGGCTGCGGCGTCCCCTCGGGTCGTCTAGGCTGCGCGGCTCTCGCCGGGGTGGCTTCCACCTCGACCTCAGGGCGAGACCTATGACGCGAGCGGCAGGAGGCGACGTGTACTGCAGCCAGTGTGGCGAGCAGCTTCCCGAGGACGCCAACTTCTGTTCGGCCTGTGGCGCCAAGGTCGTGAGCACGGCCGGCCACGAGGACACGACGGCGGCCATCGAGATCGGCGCCTTCGATCCGGCCCACGAACTCGGGGCCCTTCCCGACCTCGAGCCGGGCACCGGGATGCTCGTGGTCGTGCGCGGCCCGAACGCGGGGGCCCGTTTCGTGCTCGACCACGACCCGGTCACGGTCGGCCGGCACCCGGACTCCGACATCTTCCTCGACGACGTGACCGTGTCGCGGCGGCATGCCGAGCTCGGCCGCGGCGAGCACGGCTCGATCGTGCGCGATCTCGGCAGCCTCAACGGCTCGTACGTGAACGGCGAGCGCGTCGACGAGCGCGCCCTGGCGACCGGCGACGAGGTCCAGATCGGCCGGTTCAAGCTGCTCTACGTCGGTGACGGGGCGGAGCCTGACGGTGTGACGCCGTGAAGTCCCTCACCATCGGTGAGGTGCTCAACCGGCTCAAGGACGAGTTCGACGACATCACGATCTCGAAGATCCGTTTCCTCGAGGCCGAGGGACTGATCTCGCCCGACCGGACCGAGTCCGGCTACCGCAAGTTCACCGGCGACGACATCGACCGGCTGCGCTATGTCCTGCGCGCCCAACGCGACCGCTACCTGCCGTTGAAGGTGATCAAGGAAGAACTCGAGCACATCGACGCCGGCCACGTCGTCGCCGACGCCAACGGACGCACACCCGCCCAGGGCGGACCGGCCGGCGGTGTGGCGAGCGATGCTGCGCCGTCCGATCGCCCGGAGGGCGGCTCCGGCGCCGCGCGTTCGGTCTTCGACGTCCCCGCCGACGAGGTACGGCTGAGCGCGGCCGAACTCGCCGATGCCACCGGCCTGACCGAGCGCGACGTGACCCAGTTGCGCGAGCACGGGCTGCTGGCCGCCGGCCCCCACCACGACGGCGGTGACCTGCAGGTGGCCAAGCTCGCGCGCTCGCTGCTCGACGCGGGCCTCGAGGCCCGCCACCTGCGCATGTACCGCCAGTTCGCCGACCGCGAGGCCGCGCTGGCCGAACAGTTGGTCGCGCCGCTGCTGCGTCAGCGCAATCCGGACAGCCGTCGGGCCGCCGCCGACCAGGCCGAGCGTCTCGTCGCGGCCGGAGGCGCGCTGCACCACGAACTCCTGGGCCGCCAGTTGCGGGACCTGCTCGGTACGTGACGCCCAGGTCCCGCGCCCGCTGGCTGGTGGCCTGCCTGGCTCTCGCCGCGTTCGTCGCCGCGCCGCCTGCCCTGGCACAGGTCGAAACGTCGGCGCCGCCGGTGCTCACCGCGCCATCGGCGCCGGCGGTCGTCGGCGCCCCTCCATCAACGTGGCCTGCTCCGGCGGCCGAGGCCGTGACGGCCTCGAGCTGGGTGCTGGTCGAGGCGGCGACGGGGCAGCGGCTCGCCGAGCACGCCGCAGACGACCCGCGACCGGTCGCGTCGACGGTGAAGATCCTGACCGCACTGACCGCGGTCGCACGTGTCGACCTCGACCAGACGGTCACCGTCGGCGACGAGGTCCTCGTCGGTGGGGCGTCCGTCGGGCTCGAGCCGGGGGAGACCTGGACGGTGCGTGAACTGCTCGAGGCGACCCTGGTGCGCTCGGGCAACGATGCGACCGAAGCGCTGGCCACCCACGTCGCGGGTGACACCGAAGCGTTCGTTTCGCTGATGCGCGAGGACGCCGCGGCGCTCGGGATCGAGGGGGGCGAGTTGGGCAGCCCGAGTGGGCTCGGGGACGAGAACCTGCTGACGGCGCTCGACCTCGCCGTCCTCGCCCGCGCCGCCCTGGAGCAACCGGCGCTGCGTCCGTTCTTCACCCTCGAAGAGGTCACCCTGCCCGGCGCCGAACCGGTCGAGAGCCGCAACCTGCTGCTGCGCACCTATCCCGGCGCCACCGGGTTGAAGACGGGGTTCACGACAGCCGCCGGCAACAGCCTGGTCGCCAGTGCGGAGCGCAACGGACGCGAACTGATCGCCGTCGTCCTCGACGCCGGCGACGACCCGGCCCGCTTCGAGCAGGCCGCCGAACTGCTCGACCTCGGCTTCGACGGCTACGTCGGCCACACGCTCGGCACCCGGCTCGAGCTCGCCGTCGCTGGCGGCTGGCAGGCGTTCTCCGCCCCCGAGATCGTCCTGACGGCGCCGTTGGCGCACGAACCGTCCATCGAGGTCGCGGTGCCTCAGCGGGTGCCCGAGGGTGCGCTCGACGGCCGTGTCACGGTCGCAGGCGATGAAGTCGCGACGACCACGCTCGTGCCCGATCAGGCTGGTGGCGCCGCCAGCGCCGCCGGGTCGGCCGGCCGTCTCGGCGCGGCGCTCGTCGACGGTGTCTACGCGAGCCTGCGGGCGGCGAACAGTGCCGGGGCCCTCCGCTAGCCTGCCGTGGTCCAGCGACTTGAGGAGCACCCCTCGTGATCGAGATGGAGCTCGTCGGCGTGCGCGTCGAGCTGCCGGCAAACCAGCCGATCGTGCTGCTCAAGGAGCGCCACGGGACCCGCTACCTCCCGATCTGGATCGGGGCGGTCGAGGCGACGGCGATCGCGTTCGCCCTGCAGGGGGTCGAGACCCCGCGCCCGTTGACCCACGACCTGTTCGTCGAGGTGCTCGGGCAACTCGGCGCCGAACTCGCCGCCGTCCACGTGACGGCGCTGCGGGACGGCACCTTCTTCGCCGAACTGCACCTCACGCGCGAGGGGACCGAGCTGACCGTGTCGGCACGACCGTCGGACGCGATCGCGCTCGCGAGCCGCCTCGACGACGTCCCGATCTTCGGTGCCGAGGAAGTGCTCGAGGAGGCCGGCCTCGAGATCGACGCGACCGACGAGGACGGTGAGGACGGCGTGGATCCCGAGGAGGCGGTCCGCGAGTTCCGCGCCTTCCTCGACGACATCAC
>JAGXST010000018.1 GCA_018335555.1 Actinomycetota bacterium
GCGACCTACTTCGGCTCGCGGGTCGAGCCACTCCCGCTGAAGGCGGACTCGGAGCGTTCGCGCGTCCGCATCAACGACTGGGTGGCCGAGCAGACCGAGGACCTGATCCCGGACCTGGTACCGCCCGGCGTCCTCGGCCCCGATTCGGAACTGGTGCTGGTGAACGCGCTCTACCTCGAAGCCGACTGGGCGCTGCCCTTCGGCAAGTACGGGACCGAGGACGCCGAGTTCACGCGACTGGACGGCTCGACCGTCGCCGTGCCCCTGATGCACGAACTCGAACTGCTTGGACCTGCGGTGGCGACCGACACCTTCGCCGCAACAGAAGTCCCCTACGAGGGAAACGACCTGTCCATGCTCGTCGTGGTACCTGCTGAGGGCAGCTACGTCGAGGTTGAGGCGCGCCTCGGCGGCGGACTGATCGACGAAATCGACGCGACGGCGGCCGGGCAGGCGGTGGAGCTGTTCCTGCCCCGGTTCGAGAGTGACAGCACCCTCGACCTGCGCGCTCTGATCGAGGGCGACCTCGGCGCGACCGGCGTTTTCGGCGCGGGCTACGACGGCATCGCACCCGGCATCACGATGGAGAGCGCAGTCCATGCCGCCGACATCGCCGTGGACGAACAGGGCACGGTCGCGGCCGCCGCGACGGCGCTCGAGTTCCCGACGAGCGGTCCGCCGGAGCCGGAGGTGACCGTCCGCGCCGACCGGCCCTTCCTGTACCTCATCCGCCACCGGCCGACCGGCGCGGTGCTGTTCCTCGGACGCGTCCTCGACCCCTCGGCCTGACTACCGGCGACGCGATTGGTCAGAGATCACCCTGGTCGGGGGTGGCCGCGTCGGTCGCGGCGTCCTCGGCGGTCAGGCGTACCAGCGGCCCGCCGCCGAACGTCGGCGGGGTCTCGACGCCAGCAGCACGCCACGCCTCGGGCGGGATCCCGAGATCGGCGACGTACAGGTCGCCGACGTAGGCGTGCGAGATCCGTTCGGCCAGACCGCGGGTCGGTGCCCCAAGGGCGATCGTCACGTCGGCGGTCACCGACGGTCCCCGCAGGCCCATGTCCGCGACCAGACCCGACGGCAGGTCCAGTGCGACGACCGGGACGTCGTGACGACGCAGCCACGTCGCGGCCACCTCGGGCAGGTCGCGCAACGGCGGTTGCACCCCGATGCCGAGCATCGCGTCCAGCACGACCTGGCCGGGTGCGCGGGCATCGTCGAGGCTCGACGCGTCCACGGCGGCGACCGGCACGCCGGCCGCCTCCAGCACGGCGACCTGCTCGGGATACCGCGGCTCACCGACGACGAGGACGTCGACGAGCGCGCCGGCTGCGACCAACAGGCGTGCCGCGACCAGGCCCGCCGCGCCGTTCTCGCTCGGGCCGGCCAGGACGGTGACGGTGAGGTCGGCGACATCCCCGCCGCGCAGCCGCCGGATCGCGTGGGTGGCGGCGCGCCCGGCCTGTTCGGCACGTGCCAGGGGACCGACGCCGTGATCGTCCATCCACCGACGCATCGCCCGCACCTGCGCCTCGCTGACGTGTTCGACCTCGGCCTGGACCAGCGACGGCAGGTCGCCCTCGAGCCGGATCCGCCGCTCCCATGACGGCACGTGCTCCCAGGGCCTGACCGCGAACTCCTCCCCCAGTTCGTGCGGCCGCACGCCCTCGGACCAGCCGGCGACGGCGGTGTCGAGCAGCAGCGCCATGACGATCGCCGTGGCACCCCACAGCACGTCGGCGTCGAGCTGCCACGCCCAGGTCGACCCGCTCAGGCTCAGCGGCGCGTGCCGCCACCGCGATCGATCGAGCAGTTGGGTCAGGGGCACCTCGAGGACCTCGTCGACCTCCCACGGGTTCTCGGTCAGCGGATGGGGCTGCCGCCAGCGGGCCAACACGGGCACGACCCAGAAGCGCGACGGCGGGATGTAGAACTTCGGCCCGACCCCGACCATCTCGACCGTGTGGGCGCGGAGCCCGATCTCCTCGCGGGCCTCGCGCAGCGCCGCTTCCTCGACCGACTCGCCCGGATCGAGCCGACCGCCGGGGAACGACACCTGGCCCGGATGCGACCGCATGTCGCGCCGTCGTCGGGTCAACACGACCCGTGGCCCCTCGGGCGTGTCCTCGAGCAGGACCAGGACCGCGCCGACCCGCCCCTCGGGCGGCGGGGTGCGGGCCTCGTCGGGGACCTGGGCCAATGCGTCGCGAAGACGGTCCCAGAACGCCTCGGCCACCAGCCGCTCGTCGATCATCCCCCCAGCCTACGGTGTCGGTCCGCCACCACGACCGGACGCAGACGTTGACGACCGATCACCACGTCGAGCGCGACCTGTGCGGCGAGGACCTGACCGACTGGGACCTGACCACCGTCGTGTTCGACCACTGCGAACTGCGCAACGCCGACCTGTCCGGCGTCCGCACCGCCGGTGCCACGTTCCGTGCCTGCGATCTCGCCGGTGCGGATCTCAGCGCCTCGCTGCACGAGGGCACCGCCTTCGTCAACTGCCGATTCGAGGGTGCCCGGCTGTCCACCGCACGGTTCCTCGGATGCAAGCTCACCGGCAGCGACCTGACCGGTGCGATCCTGATGGCGACCGAGATCGAGGGCGGCGACTGGTCCTACGTCAACCTGCGCGGCGCGGACCTCACGAAGCAGCGGCTGGTCGGCGTGAAGCTTGCCAACGCCGACCTCGACGGGGCCGACCTCACCGATGCCGACCTGACCGGCGCCGACCTGACCAGCGCAGGGTTGCATCACGCCACGCTCAAGGGCGCGGTCCTGAGCGACGCACGACTCGACGGCGTCGCACTGGCCGGCGCGCACCTTGAGGGCGTCGTACTCGACCTCGCCGGCGCGGTCCGGCTGGCGGAGTCCCTCGGCGCCGTGGTGAGGTGACGCTGGGCGGACCTCGCCGTTGCCTTCGGGTGTCACCGCGTCACGCCAGATCGAGGTGGTGACCCGAGATCGAGGGTGACCTCGATCTGCCGTCACATCCACGATCTGCCGTCGCATGCCCCACCGCAGCGGTCACCGTGCTCGTGGCGTCGGCAGAGACCCAGCCTCAGAGCAGGCTGTTGGCGAGGCCGTCGAGGATGTCGGACTCGCTGACCACGATGTCGTCGAACCCGTAGCGCTGTGCCACGCGCGAGAGGACCAGGGCACCGCCGTGCAGGACGTCCTCGCGGCCGGGCTGCACGGGGCCGAGCGCGGCCCGCTCGGCCGACGTCATGGCGACGAGCCGCTCGGTCAGCTCGAGCAGAGCCGACGTCGGCACCCGCGTCGCGTGGATGCGCTCCTCCTCGTAGGCATCCAGGCCGAGGTGGAGCGCGGCGAGCGTGGTCGCGGTGCCTGCCACGGCGACCAGCGAACGGGCCGCGGCCAGGTCGGCGCCCTGGCCGCCCAGTACCTCGTCGGCCTCGTCGAGGCGCTCGTCGACGAACGCGCGGGCGGCCTCGACCTGGTCGCTCGTCGCAGGGTCCGCGGCGAGGTGGCGTTCGGTGAGCCGGACGCAGCCGAGTTGCAGCGAGATGCCCCCGACCACGTCGCCGTCGGCGTCGCCGACCACCAGTTCCGTCGAGCCGCCACCGACGTCGACGACCGCGGCCGGCGCGTCGACCTCGACGGCGCCGGCCGCCCCGGCGAAGCTGAGCGCCGCTTCCTGGTCGCCGGTGAGCACCTCGGCGTCGACGCCGGCGATGCGGCGCACACCGTCGAAGAAGCGGTCACGGTCGCTCGCGTCGCGCACGGCGGACGTCGCTGCGATCCGCACCCGATCGGTCACGCCCGCCTGCGTCCACAGCGCGCGGTAGCCCGCGATGGTGTCGAGCGTGCGGGCGAGCGCGTCGTCGTCGAGGTGGCCGGTGCCGTCGACGCCGTACCCGAGCCGGGTGATGGTCAGCTCGCGGGTGATCCGCTCACCGTCGGCCCCCAGCAGCAACAGGCGAACCGAGTTGGTGCCGACGTCGACGGCGGCGACGGCCCCCGTCACGACCCACCTCGCGGCTGGTCGCGCTCCATCCGGGCCGCGACCTCCTCTTCGGTGACGCAGGGACCGGGGCACGGGGCCGGCGTGGAGTGCTCGAGCGTCCACTGCCCGACGACGTTGTCGCCGGTGGCGAGGGTGTGTCCGGCGTGGACGTGCAGGCACTTGATGTGGCCGGGCATGCCGCCCGCGCTCGGGTTGCCGGGCAGCGGCTCACCGAGCCGATCGCGGCTGGCGACGTAGCGCTCGGACGCGGCCGCGTAATCGGAAGCGAAGCCCTCGTCGGTGCCGAGCCGGTCGTTGAGACCGACCATGGCGTGGTCGGCCTCGAGCCGGCCGACCCGCGACCGCATGACCGGGCACGCCAGCCAGTAGGTGGTCGGGAACGGCGTGCCGTCGTCGAGACGCGGGTCGACCCGGACCACCGTCGGCAGCCCGTAGACGCAGCGGTGCACGACCGCGGGGTTGCCACGGGCGGGACGGCCCAGTTGGACCGACACCACCGCGCGTTCGTAGGCGTCGACCGGCGGCGCGGCCAGGGCGCGCTCGTAGGAGGCGTCCGGGTCGGGCCGCACGGCGTCCGGTTGCGGGCCGGCAACGCCCGACGGGCGCACAGGAGTCCCCGGCGCCCCGTCGGGGGAGGACATCAGCCGACGCGTCCGCGACGTTGACGACGAGCCTCACCCTGGATCATCTGCGACTTGTGCATGAAGCGGCGCAGACGCTTGTTGAAGTCCTTGTCCAGCTTCGACCGCAGGTTGACGGACTCCTCGTCCTGCCACTCGGGGTCGGCGCGCTTGATGGACAGGTCGACCTTGCCGTCCTCCTTGACGTCGAGGATCTTGACGTCGACCTCGTCGCCTTCGGCGAGGTAGGCGTAGATGTTCTCGACGAAATCGGCGTCGACCTCGGATACGTGGACCAGCCCGGTCACGATGCCGCCGTCTTCGGTGGGAACTTCGACGAATGCGCCGTATTCCTCGAGCCGGACGACCTTGCCCTTGACGATCTGTCCCTGCAGTTGGACCAACTCCTGTGGGGCGCGGGGCGCTCGCGCGAGACGCCTGGGGGCCCCGGTCGTAGCCGCGCGGCGGCGGCTGGCGGTGAAGGGTCCCGGACAGGACATGTCCGTCCGGGCGCGCGATGGTGGGGCCAGAAACGGCGCCCACACCCCCCAACGGTACGGAGTACCGGGTCGGTGAGCAACACCGGCGGTGCATCCCATCGACCTCGGGGACCGCCCGGCACTGTGCGCACCCCGACCCATGTGCCGCGAATTGTTACAACTTGCGTATCTTTGTAACGCGATCTGTCGCTCGGGGAGAGGGACGTCGCACGTCGAGGAGAGCGACATGGAACGCCGCTACACCGTGCCGGTCGAACAGACCGGCTGGCAGCTACCGGGCCGGGAATCGACGGTCGCGTTCACCTGGGAGTACGACCAGGGCCGCGACCGCATGCTGAGCCTGTACCAGAAGGGCAAGGACAAGCAGTGGGACACCCAGCACCGCATCGACTGGTCCCACGACCCTGATCCGACCGACCAGGACGTCGTACCCGACGAGGTCGTGCCGATCTTCGGTTCGCCGACCTGGGACAAGCTCTCCCGAGCGGACAAGGACCGGGTCCGCCACCACTACATGGCCTGGACCAACTCGCAGTTCCTGCACGGTGAACAGGGCGCGCTGATCTGCTCGGCCAAGATCGTGGCCACGGTGCCCGACCTCGACAGCAAGTTCTACGCCGCGACCCAGACCATGGACGAGGCCCGCCACGTCGAGACCTACGCCAAGTTCCTCGACGAGAAGTTGCAGTTGGCCTACCCGATCAACTCATCGCTGCAGGCGCTGCTCGACACCACGATCTCCGATCCACGCTGGGACTTCACCTACCTCGGCATGCAGGTGATGATCGAGGGTGTCGCGCTGGCCGCGTTCAGCATGATCCGCGACTTCACCGGCGACCCACTGGCCAAGTCGATCAACGCCTACGTGATGCAGGACGAGGCCCGCCACATCGCGTTCGGCCGGCTCGCGCTCAAGGACGCCTACGCCGAACTGACCGAGGCCGAACGGGCCGAACGCGAGGAGTTCGTGGTCGAGGCGAGCTACCTGCTGCGCGACAGGTTCCTGGCCCGTGAGGTGTGGGACCACCTCGGCTTCGACGCCGACGAGCTGTGTGCCTACGTCGACCACCACCAGATGATGACCGAGTTCCGCAAGGCGCTGTTCAGCCGCGTGGTACCCACCGTCAAGGACATCGGGCTCTGGGGTCCCAAGGTCCAGGAGGCGTTCGTGGACATGGGCGTGATGCAGTTCCAGGACCTCGACGTGCAGGAGTTGTCCGACAACGACGAGCGCATCGCAGAGGAGATGGAAGCCCTGCTCGCGGACCGGGCCGGCGGCCGGCAGGTACCGACCGCGGGGTCACGCGCCGCCGAACTCGCCGAGACCATCAAACTGGGGGAATAGGCGCCGGTGCACCCCACCTGCACCCATGGCCCGAACCCGCGGCGACACGGCAACGCCCGCGCTCGAACGGATCAGGACGAGTCGGCCCAACGGTCGATCCTCGCCCACACCCGCTCGTACCAGGCCGCCTCGGTCGGTGCCCGCGCGCTGTCGCGCGGCGCAGTGATCCTCGGCCGTTCGACCTCGGGCGGGATGAGCGTGTAGGGCACCTCGCCGGGCCGGATGAACCCCTGGTGCTCGCGGGCGAGCAACTCGATCCTGGTCGGGTCCTGCAGGTCCTGCTGGCGCTGCTCGAGGTCGGCGTTGGCGCGTTCGAGCGCGCCGGCCTTGGCATCGAGCGACTCGACCCGCTCCCTGCTGTCGAGGTAGCGCTGCGCCGGTCCGGCCAACATCAACACCGACAACGCCATCGCGCCGAGCAGCATCAGCACCAGCGGCCGGTCACCGCGCACTGCCCGCTGGCCGGCGAACAGCACGCGGTCGACCCCGTCGACCACGCGACGGGCGGCGCGCTGCAGGACCGCGGGTGCCTGCCGGCGGCCACGACGGCGGCCGGTCGGCGTGTGCGCGCGCTGACGCTGTTTGGTGGTCATGGCGTGAACCGGGGGAACGCGTCACGGCCGGCGTAGCGGGCCGCGTCGCCGAGTTCCTCCTCGATCCGCAGGAGCTGGTTGTACTTCGCGACCCGGTCCGAACGCGCCGGCGCGCCGGTCTTGATCTGCCCGGCGTTGGTGGCGACGGCGATGTCGGCGATGGTGGCGTCCTCGGTCTCGCCGGAACGGTGGCTGATCATCGCGGTCCAGCCGGCACGCTGTGCCATGGAGACCGCGTCGAGGGTCTCGGTCAACGACCCGATCTGGTTGACCTTGACGAGCACGCTGTTCGCGGCGCGCTCGTCGATGCCGCGGCGCACGAACGCGGGGTTGGTGACCAGCAGGTCGTCGCCGACGAGCTGGACCTTCTCCCCCAGGCGCTCCGTGAGCAGCTTCCAGCCGTCCCAGTCACCCTCGTCGAGGCCGTCCTCGATCGACACGATCGGGTAGCGCTCGACCAGGTCGGCCCACATCTCGACCATCTCCTCGGAGCTCAGCACGCGCCCCTCGCCCTCGAGGTGGTAGCTGCCGTCCCTGAACAGCTCGGAGGTGGCGGGGTCCATGGCCAGTGCGATATCGCTGCCGGCCGTGTAGCCCGCGGCGTCGATGGCGTCCATGAGCAGGTCGAGGGCGGCAGCGTTCGACTCGAGGTCGGGGGCGAACCCGCCTTCGTCGCCGAGGCCGGTCGACAGTCCGCGCGAACTGAGCACCTTCTTGAGCTGGTGGTAGACCTCGGCACCGATCCGCAGCGCCTCGGCGAAGCTCGGTGCGCCGATCGGCGCGATCATGAACTCCTGGAAGTCGACGTTGGACTCGGCGTGGCTGCCGCCGTTGAGCACGTTCATCATCGGCACGGGCAGCAGGTGGGCGTTGGGGCCGCCGAGGTATGCGTACAGCGGCAGGCCCGACGCGGCCGCGGCCGCCTTGGCGGTGGCCAGCGACACGCCGAGGATCGCGTTGGCGCCGAGGTTGGCCTTGTTGTCGGTGCCGTCGAGGTCGAGCAGCAGCGCGTCGATCTCGCG
>JAGXST010000019.1 GCA_018335555.1 Actinomycetota bacterium
CCGCGAGCCGTTCCTCGCCACGGGCGACCGGCTCGTCGCCTCCCGTGAGCCGACCGAGCTGTCCGAGGTCCTCGCGGTCATGGACCCCTTCCTCGACGCGATCGACGAACGCGAACTGGCCACCATCGTCGACGTGCTCGGCGACCAGCGCGGCGAAGGCGAGGTGTTCGCCCGCAACCTCGACCTCGGCCAGCAGTTGGCCGCCTTCGGCGCGCGCACCGCACCCGATTCCCTCGCCCGCATGCGCGACCTCAGCGTCGTCGCCGACACCTTCGCCGCGTCCACGCCCGACCTGACGCGCATGAACCGCGCGCTGCCCGAGGCCACCGGGGTCCTGACCGAACGTCACGCCGACCTGCGCGCCAACCTCGAGGCCGTCTCACGCTTCGCCCGCACCCTCGACCAGTTCCTGGTCGCCGAGGAGACCGTGCTCAGCGACTTCCTCACCACCCAACAGCCGGTCGGTGACGTGTTCGAACGCAACCAGGACCAGCTCGGCAGCCTGATCGAGGGCATCGGCCTGTACGCCAGGGCGATGGGCAGCGGGGGCACGCTGCTCGACGACGGCACCGAGTGGGCGGGCTTCCGCATCTTCATCGACCCCGAGCGCTCGTTCGACCCCGTGCACCTGTTGTGCCTCGAGTTCGAGGAGATCTTCGACGAGGCCCCCGAACAGTGCGAGGTGGAACGATGAACGCCACGCACCCGCTGCTCAAGTTCGCGGTCTTCACCGCCGTGTGCCTCGCCTTCACGGCGTGGCTGGTCGTGATGATCGGCAACATCTCCTTCGAGTCCCGCCAGACCTACGCCGCCGACTTCGACGACGTGCAGGGCCTGCTGGTCAACGACGACGTCAAGATCTCCGGCGTCACCGTCGGCAAGGTCCGCGACATCGAGCACCTGCCCCGGGGCCGCGCCCGCGTCGAGTTCAGCGTCCGCGAGGGAGTCGATCTCCCCGAGGACTCGACCGTCACGATCCGCTGGCGCAACGTGATGGGGCTGCGGTTCCTCTACGTCGAACCCGGCGCGCAGGGCCAGGTGGTCGCCGCCGGCCACGTCTTCCCGCTCGACCAGACCCGCTCCCCAGCCGACCTCGGCTCGCTGCTGCAGCGCCTCGGGCCGTTCATGCAGTCACTGGCCCCCGAACTGCAGAACGAGTTGCTGCACGGGCTGTCCGAGGGCCTGGTCGGCAACGAGGAGGAGATCCGCTCACTGATCTCGCAGGGCGCCGACCTGACCGCCGCCATCGCCAGCCGCGACGCCGAGATCGACTCGCTGCTGCGCAACTCGGCCACGGTGCTCGACGCCTACGCCTCGCGCGAGCAGGACCTTCGCGGCCTCCTCGACAGCTTCGCCGAGGTGTCGAGCACCCTCGCCGAGCGCAACGACGAACTGGAGCGCGCGATCGTGGCCATCGCCGACGGCCAGGAGGAACTCGAACACTTCGTCGACACCAACCGGGCCGACATCGAGGGCACGGTCGACGCGCTGGAGGACCTCACCAACGTGCTCGCCTCCGACCGCGAGGGGTTCGAGACCATCCTCGAGACCTCCCCCCGCGGCGTGCTCGGCTACCACCTGATCTCGCGCACGGGACAGTGGTTCAACATCCGCGCCGTCGGCGCCTCGGTCGCCGACCAGGTCGTCGCCACCGAACGCGGCGCCGCCTACCCGCGCGAGGGTGGCCGCTCGTCGCGCTCGTCCCCGTCCGCCCTCGACGACTTCTTCGGCTCTCCACCCGGGGCCGACCGGACCGGCGGCGGAGGTGACGGCTGATGCTGCTCGAGAAGAACCACACCGTCATCGGTCTCGCCGTCGTCGCCGTGATCGCCGCGGGCACCCTGCTCGCACTCGGTGCGACGGCCGGCATGTTCGTCCGTGGCGACACCTACGAGGCCGAGTTCGCCGATGCTGCTGGGCTCAAGTCCGGTGATTTCGTGTACGTCGCAGGACACCGCGCGGGCGAGGTCCTCGCGGTCGACATCGACGGCGAGATCGCCCGCGTGCGGTTCTCGTCCACCGCACCGGAACTGCCCGCCGACTCGATGGCCGAGGTGATCCTGTCGAACACGCTCGGCAAACGCGGCCTGGCCCTGACTCCGGGAACCTCGTCCGCCGTGCTCGAGGACGGTGACGTCATCCCGCTCTCGCGCACGGTGACGCCGATCGACCTGCCCGAGATCGGCGACCGCACCACCGAACTGCTCACCGGTGTCGACGTCGAGGCGATGCGCGAGCTGACCACGTCGCTGGCCGATGTCACCGAGGGCAACCGCGACGACGTCGAACGGCTGCTCCGCGGTGTGGAGGACGTCACCCGCATCGTGTCCGAACGGCGCGAGGAACTGCAGACCGTCCTGGACCGCGCCAACACGCTGGTCGACGCCGCAGCGGACAAGGACCGCGAGCTGGTGGCCATCATCGACGACTTCGGCGCCGTCCTCGACCGGCTCGTCCAGCGTCGAGCCGACGTCTCCCGGCTGCTGGCGACCACCGCGTCGCAGTCCCAGGCGACGGCAGCGCTCATCGGCGACAACCGCGAACAGCTCGACCGCGTCCTCGCCTCGTTCCACCAGGACCTCGAACTGATCGACGCCCACCAGGTCGACTTCGCGCACTCGCTGGCCTACCTCGGGGTGTCGTTCTACGGCTTCTCCTCGATCGGGGTGTCGGGGGGCGACGCCCGCGTCGACAACCCGAGCTGGGGCAACGTGTTCGTCACCGGCCTCGGGTCCGTCGGTGTCGGCGCACTGCTCGAGTGCAGCGGCGCGCTCGACGTCGCGCTGACGAACCTGCTCGGCCCCGACCCGCGGTGCGAGGACGTCGAGAACCCGGGCCAGAGCCCCGAGCCCGGCCCACCGGCCGAGGACGGCGACGACCGCCCGGCCGGTCCGCTCGACCCGCCGACGCTGCCCGACCTCGGCGAGGCGACCGACGAACTGACCAACCGCGACGCGCTCGAGCGCTTCCTGGGCGGCCGGGGAGGTGGCGAGGCATGAACACCCTGATGGGACCCACCCGCCGGATGCTCGCCCTGCTGCTCGCGCTGGCCCTGTTCGCCGGTGGTTGCGGCTTCCTGGGCGCCTCCGGCCCCTACGAGGTCACCGCGCAACTGACCCGCTCGTACAACCTGTTCCCCGGCTCGCCGGTCCGGGTCCTCGGCATCGACGTCGGCAAGATCGCCGACATCCGCGTCGAACCTGGCCGGCCGACCGTCGAGGTCGTCATGCGCCTCGACGGCGACGTGCAGCTACCCGCCGACGCCACCGCGATCGTGGTCCCCGAGTCGCTGCTCGGCGAGCGCTACGTCCAACTGCCCGCCTACACGACCGGCCCGACGATGGAGCCCGGCACGACGATCCCCGTCGAGCGCACCAGCGTCCCCTACGAGTTCGACGAGGTCCTCGAGGGTCTCGGCGAGTTCGTCGGCGGACTCGAGGGGACCGAGGTGGCGCGCCTGGTCAACAACCTCTCCGAGGTGCTCGACGGTCAGGGCGCCCAGCTCGGTCGCACCATCGACCAGGCCCACGAGGCCATCGGTGTCCTCAAGGACAACGACGACGAACTGGTCACGCTCGCCGCACGCCTGTCCGACCTCAACGAGACGCTCGGCACCCGCGACCAGCAGCTCGCCCGGATCATCCAGGACTTCGACGCGTTGGCCACCACGGTGGTCGACGACGCCGACAACCTCGACGGGGCCCTGCGCGGCCTGGTCGAGCTCACCGGTGAGCTCGACGGCCTGCTCGAGACCAACGCCGACGTGCTCGAGCAGGACATCGCCACCCTCACCCGGGTCGGCCGCACCGCCCAACGCAACCTCGACAACGTCTCGCTGCTGGTGCTCGGCAGCGCCGAGTTGTTCCGCCACGCCGAACGCATCATCGACCGCGAGCGCAACATGCTGCCGCTGCAGGACCAGCTGTTCGCCCTCGCGCCGCCGCTGACCGAGGCCATCGTGTTCCGGCTGCAGGGCATCTGCCTCGCCGCAGGTCTGCCGGACGAGGCATGCGCGTTCGAACTGGTCGAGGACCTGCTCGGCGGCCTGGTGTGCGCACCGCCGATGGTCCCGTGTCCCGACACCGGCGAGGCGACGCCCATCGAGGAGGCGCTGGCCGCGTTCGTGGCCAGCGACACGCCGGCCGGCGACGCCGCCCTCGACCATCTGCTCGGCAACGCCGAGGACGGCGACGACGATGGCGACGGGACACGACCCGACGGTTCCGGCGGGACCGAGCAGGATCCGTCCGAGGGCGGCGGGCTGCTCGACGGCCTCCTCGGCGGCCGGGAGGGCGACCGATGAGCGGCGGTGGAGGCGGCGTGGTGGGGGGTTTCGGCCGCCGGAGCCGGTCGCGGAGTTCGGTCATGAGCCCCAAGCGTCCCCTTCGGCTGCTCGGCCTGCTGTGCGTCCTCGCACTGGTCGCGGCCGGCTGCAACCCGGGCGGCTCGGACACGATCGAGCTCACCGCCAGCTTCGACGACGTCGGCGACCTCGTGACCAACGCCCACGTCCGGGCCGGTGACGTCCCGATCGGGCTCGTGACCGGCATCGAGCTGGCCGACGACCACCGGGCGCTCGTCACCATGCAGGTCAAACGCGAGACGGGGCTGCCGGCCAGCACCGAGGCCGCACTCGATCGGACGTCGCTGCTCGGCGAGCGCTACATCGATCTTCGCCCGCTCGGCGAGGGTGGCGCGCTGACCGACGGCACGCACCTGACCGACACCCGGGTCGTCACCGACTTCGAGGACGTCGTCAGCTCCGGCGACCGGGTGCTGTCGCTGATGGCCACCGACCAGCTCTACGCCGCCATCGAGACCGGTGCCGTCGCCTTCGGCGGACGCGGTGGTCTGCTGGGCCAGTTCATCACCAACGTCGAGGGCTTCGTCGGCGCCTACGGCGAGAACAGCGACGACCTGGTCGAGCTCATCGACGCACTCGACCGGTTCGCGACCGCGATGGCCCCCGACGCACAGCTCAACGCCGACGCGCTGGCCACGCTGCGGGAGGCCTCGGAGGTGCTCGAGGCCGAGGACGACCGGCTGCTCGACGCCCTGGTCGACCTGACCGAACTGTCGGTCAACGGCGAGCGCATCATGGCCGAGCACCGCACCGAGACCGAGGACGCCATCCGGCGCCTGCGCATCCTGCTGGCCCAGATCACGGCGGTCGACGGCGCACTCGAGGGCCTGCTGACCTGGTTGCCCCGCCACAACATCCACGTGCCAAACGGCATCGTTCTCGAGCAGGGCAGCGGCCGGCACATGGCACAGGTGTGGCTCGACTTCGTGGTCTGCGGCGTCAACGACACGCCCGGCGACCCGTCGCGCGCCTGTGACCCGCCCAACCCCGGCCAGTCCAGCGAGTACCCCTCGGATCGTCCGCGTAGCGAGGCCTGCTACGACGACATGGACGTCTGCCGCGAGGAAACCGACGCGGAGAACCGCCGATGAATCGCCGGATCACCGCCAACCTGGTCTGGATCATGGCCTTCGCGGCCCTGGTCACCGTCGGGGCCTTCCTCACCTTCGTCACCGGGGTGCTGTTCGACGACAGCTACCCGATCCGGGTCCCCATGCCCGAAGCGGGTGGCGTCCTGCCCGACCAGGAGGTCACCGTGCTCGGCCGTGCCGTCGGCCAGGTCTCGGACGTCGAGGTGACCCAGGACGGGGTCATGCTCACGCTCAAGATCGACGGCAGCCAGCAGGTACCGGATCCGGCCATCGCCAAGGTGCTGCGCCGCTCCCCCATCGGTGAGCAGGCCGTCGACCTGCAGCCGACGACCGACGACTGGCAGCCCGCCCAGCCGGGGACCACGATCGTGCCGACCGAGGCGATCGTGCCGGCGGCCGTGCCATTCCTGCTCGAGGAGACCGTCGACCTGCTCGGCCACCTCGAACCCGACCAGGTCGGCATCATCGTGCACGAGATGTCGGTCGCCCTCGAGGGCCGCAGCGACCGGCTGCGGATGCTCAACCGCGACAGCTACGAGCTGCAGACCACGCTGGTCGAGGGCCTGCCCGAGTTCGAGCGGCTCATCGACTCGTCCGAGGCCGTGCTCACCGTCCTGCGTGAGCAGCGCGACTCGCTGCGTTCGGTGTTCGACAGCGGCGCCGATCTGACCGAACTGTTCGCCGCGCAGCGTCCCAACG
>JAGXST010000020.1 GCA_018335555.1 Actinomycetota bacterium
CGGGTGTAGCCGCCGTTGCGGTCGGCGAAGCGGGGGGCCACCTCCTCGAACAGGTAGGCGACCACGTCGCGGTCGTTGAGCTTGGCCAGCACCTGGCGGCGGTTGTGCAGGTCGCCCTGCTTCGCCTTGGTGATCAGGCGCTCGGCGTAGGGGCGCAGCGCACGGGCCTTCGCCTCGGTCGTCTTGATGCGACCGTGGCGGAACAGGTCCTTGGCCAGATTGGCCAGGATGTGCCGCTGGTGCGCCGGGCTACCGCCGAGCCGGCGGCCGCGCTTGGGGGTCGGCATGATGTGCTCTCTTCTTTCGAATTCTCGTGGGGCGACACTGCCGCCTCCACCACAAAGGCGATGGCGTGGGAGCGCATCGCGCCCCCACGTCGGCCGGTCACTCGCGCAGTGCGACGCCCAGCTCGGTCAGCTTGTCCTTGACCTCGTCCACGGACTTGGAGCCGAAGTTGCGGATCTCGAGCAGGTCCTGCTCGGTGCGCTCCATCAGCTCGCCGACGGTGGCGACGCCCTCACGCTTGAGGCAGTTGTAGGACCGCACCGACAGGTCGAGGTCCTCGATCGCCATCTGCTTGATGGGGTCGGACCCGATCGAGGCCAGCGCCTCCTCCGGCGAGACCTGGATGCCACCGGGGCCCGAGGTCTCGAAGCCGGCGAACTGCTCGAACAGGCCCTTCAAGGTCTCGCCCGCGGACGACAGCGCCTGGCCCGGGGTGAGCGAGCCGTCGGTCTCGACGTCGAGGACGAGCTTGTCGTAGTTGGTCATCTGCTCGACGCGGGTCGACTCGACCCGGTACGCGACGCGGCGGATCGGGCTGAACACGCTGTCGATCGCGATGACGCCGATCGGGTCGTTGTTGCGCTTGTTCGCGTCGGAGACCCGGTAGCCGCGGCCGCGCTCGACGGTCAGGTACATCTCGAGGTGGCCGTTGGCGTTGAGCGTGGCGATGTGCAGGTCTTCGTTGACGACCTCGACCTGCGACGGCGCGAAGATGTTCTCGGCCGTCAGGACACCGGGGCCGTCACCGCCGAGGAAGATCTCCACCGGCTCGTCGGAGTCCGAGCGGACCACGAGGTCCTTGATGTTGAGGATGATGTCGGTGACGTCTTCCTTCACGCCCTCGATGGCGGAGAACTCGTGCAGCACCGAGCCGCCCTCGGGGCCGGCCGCCTGGGCCGACGTGAAGCGGATACGCGTCACCGCGGCGCCGGGCACCGACGAGAGCAGGGTGCGGCGCAGCGAGTTGCCGATCGTGTACCCGAAGCCGGGCTCGAGCGGGTCGATCGTGAAACGGGAGCGGATGCCCTCCTCGACGACCTGCTCGTCGAGGTGGGGGCGGTAGGCGACGAACGGTGATCCGCTGGAGGTCTCCCCCAGGCTGATGACACCGTCCTCGTCGTAGAAGCCGAAGTCCGACACGTGATGCTCCTAGCTGGATGTGGTTTCGGTGGGGACGTCCCCCCACTCACGCGCCGCCCTCGTTCCGGGGCCATCGGCGGTGCGTCCATTTGGCAAGACCACGGGCCGGTGTTCCCGGGCCGGTCCGCGGGTCGCCGCACGGGTCGCGGCGGCGACGAAGGCATGTCGCACGCGCATGCGGCGCGGCTGGCAGCTGCCGGCCACGCCACACGAGCGGCTACTTGGAGTACAGCTCGACGATGGCCTGCTCGTTGACCGGCGCATCGATCTGGGCGCGCACGGGCACGTCGACCACGGTGATCTTGAACTGGTTGGGGTCCGAGCTCAGCCAGCCGGGAACCTCGCGGGAACCGAACACCTCGAGCGAACCGATGACGGCCTGCGACTCGCGGGCACGCTGGCGGATCTCGATGACGTCACCCGGCTTGATCCGGTACGACGGGATGTTGGTGGCGCGGTTGTTCACCATCACGTGCTTGTGGCTGGCCAACTGGCGCGACTCGGCGCGCGTACGGCCGAAGCCGGCGCGGTAGAGCACGTTGTCGAGACGCAGCTCGAGCAGGATCAGCAGGTTCTCGCCGGTCAGGCCATCCTTGCGGGTGGCCTCCTCGTAGTAGCGGCGGAACTGCTTCTCGAGGACCCCGTAGTAGTAGCGGGCCTTCTGCTTCTCGCGGAGCTGGAGCAGGTACTCCGACTCCTTGATGCGGCCGCGGCCGTGCTGCCCCGGCGGGTAGGGGCGCTTCTCGAAGTTCTTGTCGTTGCCCTTGAGGTCGACGCCGTAACGGCGCGACTTCTTGGTCATGGGGCCGGTGTAGCGAGCCATGCGTGAATGTCCTTGGGTCCTCGGTCACCCCGGGCGACGTGCACGGGGTGCCACGGGAGCGACCACGGATCGGGCCGCTCCACGCCGTCTGACTTGGAGTCAGGTGCGGCGGCGCTTCGGGGGACGGCAGCCGTTGTGGGGTACCGGGGTGATGTCCTTGATGGACAGCACCTCGATACCGGCGCCGGCCAGGGTGCGGATCGCGGTCTCGCGACCTGCGCCAGGGCCCTTGCAGAGCACGTCGACCTTGCGCACACCGTTGTCCACGGCGGCCTTGGTGGCCTGCTCGGCGGCGACCTGTGCGGCGAACGGCGTGGACTTGCGCGAGCCCTTGAAGCCCGCGTTGCCACCCGTCGACCACGACAGGACGTTGCCCTGCTGATCGGTGAAGGTGATGATCGTGTTGTTGAAGGTCGCCTTGATGTGGCACTGGGCGTGCATCACATTCTTGCGCTCGCGCCGGCGACCCCGCTGCTTCTTCTGTGCCATTTGTCAGCTACCTCGAGGTCGCGGGTTACTTGCGCGTCGGCTTGCGGATGCCGCCGACGGTGCGCTTCGGACCCTTACGGCTCCGCGCGTTGGTGTGGGTGCGCTGACCGCGGACCGGCAGACCGAGGCGGTGACGAATGCCCTGGTAGCTGCCGATCTCGATCTTGCGCTTGATGTTGTTGGCGACCTCGCGCCGCAGGTCACCCTCGACCCGGAACTCGTTCTCGATGTGGGCGCGCAGGCGCACCACCTCGTCCTCGGTCAGGTCGCGAACGCGGGTGTCCGGGCTGATGTCCGTCGCGGCGAGCGTCTGCTCGGCGCGGGACCGTCCGACCCCGTAGATGTAGGTGAGCGCGATGACGACGCGCTTCTCGCGCGGGACGTCTACTCCAGCGATACGTGCCATGTTCGATCTGCTCCTTTAGCCCTGCCGCTGCTTGTGGCGGGGGTTCTCGCAGATCACGCGCACGGCGCCTCGGCGACGGATGATCTTGCACTTGTCGCACTGCTTCTTGACGGAAGGATGCACCTTCACGTTGATCTCCTTCGGCGTGTCCGCGACCCGGTTGGTCGTCGGCGGTGCGGGGCCTGCCTGCCTCGCACCGGGGCCGCTCGACGGTTCGCGAGGTGCGAACGCCGAGCATTCGAGCGTCCCGGGTGCCCGCGAGGGGTGGGGACGGCCGGCCGATCTGAGGCGACCACCCTGGCCGGGTGGCGCGTTGTCTCGCACGTCTGTGGTCGGCGTGATCCGTGTCGTGGCAGCGACACGCGCCTGGTGGTGCCGAACGTGCGCCTTACTTGTAGCGGTAGGTGATCCGACCCCGGGACAGGTCGTAGGGCGAGAGCTCCACGACCACCTTGTCGCCCGGCAGGATGCGGATGTAGTGCATGCGCATCTTTCCACTGATGTGGGCCAGGACGTTGTGGCCGTTCTCCAGTTCCACACGGAACTGCGTGTTCGGGAGGGCCTCCGTCACGGTGCCCTCCACCTGGATGGACTCTTCTTTCTCTGCCACGCCTTCTCCGGGTCGGTTCGTGGTGATGCCCGGACCGCCTGGCGGTGGTCCGGCGTCGCACCGCACACGCCAGCGAAGGTGCGGACGTGGGAGGCGGCGAAGTCCTCGCGCGGCTGGCTCGAGGTGGTCGAGGTGCCGGCGCGACGGACGCTGTTCGTCCTGTGTCGGGACAGGCCCGAGCACGGAACGACGCCCTGCACGAGCAGGGCGTGCCCACAGGGTACCCATCATCCTTCGACATCGGCAACTGCACCCGATGTCGAGGGATGGGTCCCCCATCTGCGGGCGCTTCGCGTCCTCGTTGCCCCCCATCCCTGCGCGCTGGATCAGTACTGCGGGATGGCGCTGTCGAGCAGGTGCGAAGGTTCGTCGGACCTTGCCGTCAGGACGACTGGGCCGTCGGGGGTGATGGCGATGGTGTGCTCCCAGTGGGCCGAGACGGCCCCGTCCGCGGTCACCACGGTCCAGCCGTCGTCGAGGGTCTCGTTGGCCGCCGTGCCGAGGTTGAACATCGGCTCGACCGCGATCGCCCAGCCGGTGGTCAGCTTCATGCCCCGGCCGGGCCGGCCGTAGTTGGGCACCGAGGGGTCCTCGTGCAGCGAGCGGCCGATGCCGTGGCCGACGTATTCGCGTACCACGCCGAAGCCGTGTCGGTCCGCCACCGCCTCGATCGCCGCGCCGACGTCGCCGAGGCGGCTGCCGTCGCGCACCTGCTCGAGACCGCGCCACAGCGCATTGCGGGTCTCGCGCACCAGCGTCGCGACCGCCGGGTCGACGGCGGACTCGCCGCCGACGATCAGGGTGACGGCCGAGTCACCGTGGAAACCGTCGACGATCGCACCGGCGTCGATCGAGACGACGTCGCCCTCGTCGAGGACCACGTCCTTCGACGGGATCCCGTGCACGATCTGATGGTTGATCGACGTGCACAACGTCGCGGGGAACCCGCGGTAGCCCTTGAACGACGGGATCGCGCCGGCCCCGACCACGACCTGCTCGGCGATGCGGTCGAGGTCGAGCGTCGACATGCCCGGCGTCAGCGCCGCGGCGAGTTCCTCGTGCATCTTCGCCACGAGCGCCCCGGCACGGGCCATCTTCTCGAGATCGCTGGCCGACTTCTTGAGAATCACTGTCTTGTCCCGCCCGCCGCCCCAACCGTCTCGCTCGCTGCGCTCGCTCGTTGCCGCTCCGGGTGGCTATTCAACCTCGCGGAGGATGGCGATGATGCGGTCGCCGACGTCGTCGACCGAGCCGACCGCCTCGACGTCACGCAGCAGACCCCGACCCCAGTAGAACTCCTCGAGCGGTTCGGTCGAGCGCCGGTAGACCTCGAGACGGTTGAGCACCACGTCCTCGGAGTCGTCGTCGCGCTGCACCAGTTCGCCGCCGCACTTGCCGCACACGCCGTCGGTCTGCGGCGGGTCGTAGTCGACGTGGTAGACCGCGCCGCAGCCGGTGCAGGTCCGCCGACCGGTCAGGCGCTGCACGACCTCCTTGGTGTCGACCAGCATGCGCAGGACGACGTCGATCGGCTGGTCGCTCTCGATCAGCAGCTTCTCGAGCGCCTCGGCCTGCGGGACCGTGCGCGGGAAGCCGTCGAAGAGAAACCCGTCCTTGGCGTCGTCCTCGCCGAGACGGTCACCCATCATGCCCAGGATCACGTCGTCGGGGACCAGGTCGCCGGCGTCCATGAACGACCTGGCCTTGGTCCCGAGCTCGGTGCCGGCGCGCACGTTGGCGCGCAGGATGTCACCGGTCGAGATGTGCGGGATACCGAAGGTCTCGGCGATGCGGCCGGCCTGGGTGCCCTTGCCGGCTCCCGGTGGTCCCAGCAGGATCACGCGCACATCTGGTCCTTTTCGTGAAGATCGGGTGGCCGGTCAGTCTCCCATCCGGAACGACCCGCCTGAAAGCCCGCCGGTCAGCTCAGGAAGCCCTCGTAGTTGCGCTGCATGAGCTGGCTCTCGACCTGCTGCATGGTCTGCAGGGCGACACCCACCATGATCAGCAGGCTCACGCCGCCGAGCGGGAAGGCGGTCACGTTGCCGACCGCGAGCAGGATGAACGGCAGCACGGCGACACCGGCGAGGTAGAGCGAGCCCGGCAGCGTGATGCGTGTGAGCACCCGGTCGAGGTACTCGGCCGTCTGCCGGCCCGGGCGGATGCCGGGGATGAAGCCGCCGTAGCGCTTCATGTTGTCGGCGACCTCGACGGGGTTGAACGCGATCGCGGTGTAGAAGTAGGCGAAGAAGATCGTCAGCGCCGCGAACGTCAGGATGTAGAACCAGTGCGCCGCGTCG
>JAGXST010000021.1 GCA_018335555.1 Actinomycetota bacterium
TCGTCGAGGGCGCCACCGACCTTGCGCGACAGGGCGGCGATGACGTCGACGTCGAGTCCGTCCGTCGCGTCGGCGACGAGCCGGACCAGGCGCCGGTTGCCCTGCCCCTTGACCTCGACGTCGACCAGTTCGACCTCGAGTTCGGCGGCCAGCGGCTCGGCCAGTTCCTGGATCCGCTGTGGAAGCTGCGTGTCATCGGTGCTGGCCATGTCACCGCCTCTCGGGCACGTTCGGGGGTCTCACGAAGACGGCCGGCCCGAGGAGGGCCGACCGCGCGTGTGACGCTTCTTGGTTGGTCGTCGAACGTACCACGACCGGTGGGGAGCCGCCAGACCGGCGGCTCGCACCTACCGGACGACGGTGGGCACGCCGGAACCGCGTTCGGCGCGGATCTCCTCGGCCATCTCGGTGGCGTAGTGGATCATCGCCTCGACGATGTCCTCCTCGCGGACGGTCGCGATCCGCTCGCCCTTCTGGATGATCTCGCCCTTGCCGTTGCCGGCGGCGACCCCGAGGTCGGCCTCGCGGGCCTCGCCCGGTCCGTTGACGACGCACCCCATGACCGCGACGCGCAACGGGACGTCGATCTTGCCCTCGAGGCCCTTCTGGACGTTCTCGGCCAGCGTCCACACATCGACCTGGGCGCGTCCACACGACGGGCAGGAGACCACGTCGAGCCCACGTTCGCGCAGGTGCAGCGACTCGAGGATGGCGATGCCGGCCTTGACCTCCTCGACCGGGTCGGCCGACAGCGACACCCGGATCGTGTCACCGATGCCCTCGGCCAGAAGTGCGCCGATGCCCACGGCGGACTTGATCGAACCCGACTTGAGCGGCCCCGCCTCGGTGACGCCGAGGTGGAGCGGGTAGTCGCAGCGCTCCGAGAGCAGTCGGTAGGTCTGGATCATCGTCCACGGGTCGGAGTGCTTGACCGAGATCTTGGTGTTGTGGAAGTCGACGTCCTCGAGCAGACGGACCTCGCGCAGCGCCGACTCGACCATCGCCTCGGGCGTCGGACCACCGAACTCGGCCAGGATCTCGTCCTCGAGCGAGCCGCCGTTGACGCCGATGCGGATCGCGACGCCGGCCTCGTTGGCCAGCCGGCCGAGCAGGGCGACCTTGTCGTGCTTCTTGATGTTGCCCGGGTTGATGCGCACACCCGCGCAGCCGGCCTCGATCGCCATGACCGCGTACTTCCACTGGAAGTGGATGTCGGCGATGACGGGGATGCGCGCATGCTCGGCGATGCGCGTCAGCGCCTCGGCGTCCTCCTTGCGCGGCACGGCGACGCGGACGGCGTCGGCACCGGCCGCCTGCGCCGCGGCGATGGCCTGCAGCGTCAGGTCGGCCTCGTGGGTCGGCGTGACCGTCATCGTCTGCACGCTGACGGGCGCGTCCCCGCCGACCTCGATCGGACCGAGCGTGATCTTGCGCGTGGCACGCCGCGTCGGCCCGGACGGGGTCGCCGCGGGCGCCGGACCGCTTGGCACGATGGGTAGCTGGGTGGTCACGGAAGTCTTTCGGTGCGAAAAGTGGCGGAGACTGCCGCCACGGTACCGGTGGCGCGTGTTGGCGGTTCGGACCGACGGGCGTGCCGGATGCCGTCTGCCGCTTCGGTCCGGATCTCCGAGACGGCTCAGCCGGGCAGTTGCAGCGGGTTGGTGATGTCGAGCCAGAGGATCGCGACGAGGATCACGCCGAGTACGGCGAGGACCGGGATCGCCACGGCGACGATGGCACGCGGGTCGACCGTGAAGTCCTGCGCCTGGCCGCGGGCCCTGCGCACGGCGTTGACGGCCCGCTCGATGCCGAGCACGGCGAGGTGGCCGCCGTCGAGCGGTGGCAGCGGCACCAGGTTGAAGATCCCGATGAAGATGTTGATGGAGACGATCAGCAGCAGCAGGGTCAGCATGCCGCGGCCCCCGCCGCCGGTCTGCCCCGCCAGCGAGGCGGCCCCGACCAGTCCCACGGCACCGTCGAGGGTGCGCTCCTCGGCCCCCGTCGCCTGCGAGAGCATCTGCATGATCCCGGAGGGCGAGAACACACGGACCAGAGCGGCCAGCGAGCCGAAGAACAGGGCGAAGAACCCGATCGGACCGACGAACGCCTCCTCGATCGCCTCCGTGACCGTGTAGCGCTCGTAGATCTCGGCGGGCACGAAGCCGACCTGCCCGATCGTTTCACCTTCGTCGTCGACGGCCCGCGGCGTGACCGTCAGCGTCAGTTCCTCACCGCCGCGGGCGACGAGCAGGTCGGTCGGCTCGCCGGGGCGCTGGCGGATGAGGTCACGCAACTCGGCGTAGTCCTGGGACCGCACGCCCTCGACCGCGAGCAGTTGGTCACCCGGCCGCAGCCCGGCCTGCTCCGCCGGCTCGCCCGGCATCACCGAGTCGACGGTGGTGCCGATCTGGCCGGTCGGCTGACCCAGGAACAGGAACATGCCGAGCAGGACGGCGATGGCGATCACGAAGTGCATGACCGATCCGGCGACCAGGACGATCGCGCGCTGCCAGGCGGGCCGATCCGCGAAGAAGCGACCGCGGTCGCCCTTGGTGATGCGATGGTGGAGGTCGCCGATCCGCCCCGAATCGCTCACCTCACCGACGACGACCTCGTTGAAGACCGTCCGCGCATGACGCAGGTCGTCGTCGTCGCCGACGTTGATGCGGGTGCGCTGCACGATGCGATCGGTCAGGTCGCGGTTGGTGCCGCGCCGGCGCAGTTCGGCTTCGAGGCGGTCCCAGGTGGCGTCCGGCAGCCCGGACGGCCCCGCCGGAGCACCGGCGGGGACCAACTCGCTCTCGCGTTCCCGGTCACGGTCGACGGCATAGGCGTCGAAGACCTGTTCGCCGACCGGGCGCAGCCGCTCGTCGAGCGGCGACATGCCCTTGATCGTGACGAAGCCACCCAGTGGGAACGCCTTGACGCCGTACTCGGTCTCGCCGCGACGGGTCGACCACAGGGTCGGGCCGAAGCCGAGGAAGTAGCGGTCGGCCCGCATCCCGAACCAGCGGGCGGTCAGGAAGTGGCCGAGTTCGTGGATCATGATCGCCGCCAGGAGACTGACGACGAACACCACGATCGCGGTGGCACCACTCATGCGGACTCTCCCGTGGTACGTGCGTTGGGCCGGTCGCCTCCACCGGCGGAGACGTTCGACGCCGTGAGGGCGGCAGCGGCATGCCGGCGTGCCCAGGCGTCGGCAGCTAGGACGTCGGCGAGGTCGCGCGGGTTGCCTGCGGCTTCGCCGTCCCACGCCATCAGGGTGCGCTCGACCACCTCGGCGATGTCGAGGAAGCCGATCCGGCCGGCGAAGAACTGCTCGACCGCGACCTCGTTGGCGGCGTTGAGCACCGCCGGCCAGGTCCCGCGCCGACGACCGGCGAACTCGGCGAGGTCGAGCGCACGGAACGTGGTGCGGTCGACCGGCTCGAACGTCAACTGCGCCACCTGCGTCCAGTCGCACGCCACGAACGCGTGCGGCAACCGGTCGGGCCACGACATCGCGAGCTGGATCGGCAGGCGCATGTCGGGGGGCGACAGTTGCGCGATGGTCGAGCCGTCGACGAACTCGACCATCGAGTGGACGACCGACTGCGGGTGCACCACGACGTCGAGGCGGTCCCAGGGCACGTCGAACAGCTCGTGGGCCTCGATCAGTTCCAGGCCCTTGTTCATCAGCGTGGCCGAGTTGCAGGTGACGACCGGCCCCATCGCCCACGTCGGGTGCGCGAGCGCGTCCTCGACGGTGACCGCGCCGAGTTCGACGGCCGAGCGGCCCCGGAACGGCCCGCCGCTGGCGGTCAGCACCAGCCGGCCGACCTCGTCACGCCGCCCGCCGCGCAGGCACTGCGCCAGCGCCGAGTGCTCCGAGTCGACCGGGATCAGGTGCGATTCGCGCCCGCCGGCAGCCTCGGCGGCGACGACGACGAGGTCGCCGCCCACGATCAGGCTCTCCTTGTTGGCCAGCGCGACGGGCGTGCCCTGCCGCAGGGCGGCCAGGGTGGGCGCGAGACCGACCGCGCCGGTGATGCCGTTGAGCACGAGGTCGGCGTCCATACCCGCCAGTTCCTCGACACCCCCGGGGCCGTCGAGCACGTCGACGCCGGGGGCCGCATCGCGGACGGCGGCAGCCGCGGCGGGGTCGGCCATCGCGACGGTCGGCACGCCGAACTCGCGTGCCTGCGCCGTGACGGTGGCGTGGTCGCTGCCGGCAGCGAGACCGATCACCTCGAAGCGGTCGGGGTGGGCACGGACCACCTCGAGGGCCTGGGTGCCGATCGAGCCGGACGCGCCCAGCAGCACGACGCGACGCCGGTTCACGACGTCATCCCCGGGTCGAGTTGGAGCAGGTCGACCCGCTCGGCCGCGCCAACCGACGCGGGCAGCCGGGTGCCGGCACCGAGGGTGTAGCTGGCCAGCAGTTGGCCACAGGCCGCGTCGGCGTCGCGACCACGGGTGTCACGCAGGGTGATCTCGGCGCCGGCGCGGGACACCCGGTCGACGAACGCCTTCGTGCGACGCTTCGACGGTTCCTTCCAACGCACGCCCGGCGTGGGATTCATCGGGATGACGTTGACGTGGGCGCGCAACCGCCTGGCGATCGCCGCCAGCCGGTCGGCCTGCTCGTCGGAGTCGTTGACGTCACCGATCAGGCACCACTCGATGCTGACGCGCCGGTTGGTGCGCTCGCGGTACTCGCGCATCACCGCCTCGACCTCGGCCAGGGGGTGCGTCCGGTTGACCGGGACGAGCTCGTCGCGCAGGTCGTCGGTGGAGGCGTGCAGGCTGACCGCCAACGTCAGCGGCAGGCCGAGGTCGGCCAGCCGTCGGATGCCGGGCACGAGGCCGACGGTCGAGACGGTGATGCCTCGGGCCGAGAGGTTGAACCCCTCCGGGTCGTGCAGCCACTGGACCGTCGCGACGGTGGCCGGCAGGTTCGCCAACGGCTCGCCCATGCCCATGAAGACCACGTTGGTGACGTGGTCCGGGGCACCGGCCGGCATCTCTTCGCCGTTGATGCCACCGCTGCGCAGGGCGGCGTCGGCGACGACGACCTGGCGGATGACCTCGCCCGCCGTCAACTGCCGCCGGAAGCCGGCCTGGCCGGTGGCGCAGAACGGGCAACCCATCGCGCAGCCGGCCTGGGTCGAGATGCACACCGTCGCCCGCTTCGGGTAGAGCATCAGGACGGTCTCGATCGCCTCACCGTCCGGGTAGCGCAACAGCAGCTTGTGGGTGTGACCGTCGTCGGCGACCGTGTGCGCGACCAGTTCGGGACGGCTGTGGGCGAAGCGCGCCGCGAGCCGCTCGCGCAGCGCCACGGGCAGGTTGGTCATCTGCGCCGGATCGTCGATCCCGCGGACCAGCCAGGCGTGCAACTGCTCGGCCCGGTAGGCCGGCTCGCCGAGGTCGGCCATCAGCGCCGCCAACCCGTCGCGCGTGAGCGCGTACGGGTCGATGGCGGGAACGGCCTGGGACACGGAGACCTCGGTGGGCGGGACGGCGATGTCGGCTGCCGGGCGACGACCGGCAAGGGTACGACAGCCTGACGCCGACGGCGCCGGTCGCTAGACCAGCAGTTCGACGACGAAGTAGCCGACCGGGAGTGCGAGCAGGATGCCGTCGACGCGGTCGAGCACGCCTCCGTGCCCGGGAAGGACGTCGCCGAGGTCCTTGACGCCGAGGTCGCGCTTGAACATCGACTCGGTCAGGTCGCCGATGAAGGAGGTGACGCCGCAGGCGAGCGCCAGTGCGGCCGCCGTGGTCCACGTGAACGTGTCACCGAACCGGGGAAGGAGCAGCGCGAGCACCACGACGGCCAGTACCAGGCCACCGATCAGTCCCTCCCAGCTCTTGTTCGGACTGACCGAGGGGGCCACCTTGTGGCGTCCGAAGGCCACGCCGAAGGCGTAGCCGCCAACGTCGGTGAGGATCGCGGCGAAGATCACCGCGAAGACGGCGAGCACCCCACCGGACGGCCGGTTGACCAGCAGGACCGCGAACGAGGCCAGGAACCCGACCCAGAGTCCGAACAGCATCGTGATGCCCAGCGTCCGCACGACGTCGGTGCGCTGGTTGTCGCTGAGCTGCGAGAGGATCCCGCCGATGACCAGCACGGCGACGCCGACGGCCTGGCCCGCGTGGCCTGCCTCGTAGGCACCGAAGAGCATCACCAGCGTCGCCAGGATCGCGACGGCGACCTCGAGTTGCAGTCCGACGGTCGCGAGCACACGCCCGGACTCGACGTAGGCGATGCAGGTGAGGGCGGCCACCACCGCGGCGAACGCGATCGGGTGCCACAGCAGCGACCCGACGAAGACCACGGCGAGGACCAGCCCGACCGCGATGGCCATCGGCAGGTTGCGCCCACCGACCACCCGCCGCCCCGTCGCGGGGGTCGGACCGTCGTCTGGCGTCGGGTCGTCGGCGTCGGACACGGTGTCAGACCTCGAGGAGGTCCTTCTCCTTCTGCTCGAGAAGCCTGTCGATCTGCGCGACATGCTTGCCGGTCATGTCCTCGAGCATCTTCTGGTAGCGGTCGTGCTCGTCCGCCCCGACCTCGCCGTCGTCCTCGAGCTTTTGCATCTGGTCGCGGGCGCTGCGGCGCACGTTGCGGATGGCGACCTTGCCGTCCTCGGCCGCCCCCTTCGCCAGCTTGATGAAGTCCTTGCGGCGTTCCTCGGTGAGTTCGGGGAAGACGCAGCGGATGATGCCGCCGTCGCTGGCCGGGTTGAGCCCGAGGTCGGACTCGCGGATGGCCTTCTCGATCTGGTTGACCGAACCCTTGTCGAACGGGTTCACGATCAGGATGCGCGGTTCGGGGACCGAGAAGTTCGCCAACTGCTGCAGCGGGGTCGGAGCGCCGTAGTAGTCGACGGTGATGCGGTTGAGCAGTTGCGGGTTCGCGCGCCCGGTGCGGATCGAACCGAAGTCCTGGCTGACCTTCTCGACCGCCTGGTCCATGCGGTGATCCGCGTCGAGGACGACGTCGTCGAGATCCATGGCTGTCTTCCCCTCATGTCGAGTCCGGGCGGGCGCCCGGGGTCTAGCGTAGGCGGCGGGGCCACGACGTCGGTCGTGTCAGACGGCGACCGGCCTCCCGGCGGTGACCAGGGTGCCGACCGGTTCGCCGCGCACGACGCGGCCGATGTTGCCTTCGCGCAGCAGTTCGAAGACCACGATCGGCAGCCCGTTGTCCATGCACAGCGAGATCGCCGTGGCATCCATCACGCCGAGGCCCTGGTTGAGCACCGACAGGAAGTCGATCTCGTCGTAGCGCTTGGCGTCCGGGTTGGCCTTCGGGTCGCTGTCGTACACGCCGTCGACCCCGGTGCCCTTGAGAATGGCCTCGGCGTCGATCTCGAGCGCACGCTGGGCGGCCGTGGTGTCGGTGGTGAAGTAGGGCGCACCGAGACCCGCCGCGAAGATCACGACCAGCCCCTTCTCGAGGTGGCGCATCGCGCGGCGACGGATGTAGGGCTCGGCGACCTCCTGCATCGCGATCGCCGTCTGCACGCGGGTATCGACCCCCTCCTTCTCGAGGGCGTCCTGGAGCGCGAGGGCGTTGATGACTGTGGCGAGCATGCCCATGTGGTCTGCCGACGAGCGGTCCATGCCGGTCGCCGAGGGCGAGTTGCCGCGGAAGATGTTGCCGCCGCCGACCACGATGGCGACCTCGGTGCCGTCGGTGGCCCGCAGTTCGGCGATCTCGCGGGCGACCTGCCGCACGATCGACGGGTCGATACCGCCCTTGACCTCGGGGTCGGAGAAGGCCTCTCCGGACAGCTTCAGGAGCACGCGGCGATAGGGGGTGCGGTTGGTCACGAGGGGCTCCCGGTCGGCTGGGCTGGCCGGGACGAGAGCCTAGCGAGCGCACCGGAACCGCCCCGACCCGCGCGCGCTCGCGCCCCGGCACGAATTGCCGCGCATATGCGGCAACCCGGGCGGCAGCAACGCCGACACCGCCACCCCGGCACGGGTTGCCGCACATATGCGGCAACCCGCGCTTCTGCGGCGACGCCCCCGGCCGGAACCGGGGGCGTCGAGCGTGCTGGTGCGACGGGTGGCTAGGCGCCGACCTCGGCGGAGGCGCGGAGCGAAGCGAGCACGCACGCCGGCCTGATGCGGAGCATCAGGCGCCGACCTCGGCGGAGGCGCGGAGCGAAGCGAGCACGCACGCCGGCCTGATGCGGAGCATCAGGCGCCGACCTCGGCGGAGGCGCGGAGCGAAGCGAGCACGCACGCCGGCCTGATGCGGAGCATCAGGCGCCGACCTCGGCGGAGGCGCGGAGCGAAGCGAGCACGCACGCCGGCCTGATGCGGAGCATCAGGCGCCGACCTCGGCGGAGGCGCGGAGCGAAGCGAGCACGCACGCCGGCCTGATGCGGAGCATCAGGC
>JAGXST010000022.1 GCA_018335555.1 Actinomycetota bacterium
CGAGCGGTGCGCGTCGACGAAGCCGGGCAGCACGACCCGGTCGGTGGCGTCGACCACCTCGGCGTCGCGGGCGCGCAGACCCGTCCCGACCTCGACGATGCGGTCGTCCTCGATCAGGACGTCGCCGGTCACCAGGTTGGGGGTGCGCACGCCCAGGGTCAGCACGGTGCCGCCACGCAGCAGCGTCCTCACCGTCGGTCTCCCCGCGACCACATGGCCACGCCAACCTCCCGGTCTACGATCCCTGTCGCAGCACGCTACGGGCTGATGCCACCGGAATGCAGACGTTTGCAATGCAACTTGTTTGCTGACTCAACTACCGCACGCGCCGCGTGCGCCACCGCGCGGTCGCGGCCGCGGCGGACAGATCAGGAGGCGCGCATGGATCAGGTCGTGGACCGGCTGGCCGTGGCTGCCGAGCGTGTGCTGGCCGTGGCCGGGCCGGGTCATGACGCGATGGCATTCGCGTTCGGCGACCCCGGACGCAGCCGCTGGACCTACCTGCCCGGCATCCGGCCCGGCGTCCCACTCGTCGACCTCGACCGGGACGCGGCCAAGGCGGTTCACGGCCTGCTCGCCGCCACCGTGTCGGTGCACACCCATGTCCAGATCGCGGCCATCATGGGCCTCGAGGACCCGCTCGAACGGCTCGATGGCGAGGAGCGCCACGCCGGCGACTACTGGGTCGCGGTCTACGGCACGCCGGGCGGCCACTCCTGGGCCTGGCGACTGGGCGGGCACCACGTGTCGGTGCGGGCAACGGTCGTCGCCGGCCACCTGCGCGCCACCCCGCTGTTCTTGGGGGCCAACCCCGCATGCGTGGCCCACGACGGCGTCGTCGTCAGCCGCCCGCTCGCGCCGGAGGAGGAGCTGGGATTTCGCCTGCTTGCGGCACTCGGTGACGCCCAACGGCGGGCGGCTGTCGTTGCGCCCGACGCACCGCCGGACATCGTCACGGGCGACGCGCCGTTCGTCGGCGACCTGCCCCCGCAGGCGGGAGTGGCCGTCGGGTCGCTCGATGCCGAGGCGCGCGCGCTGGCCCGGCGTCTCGTGGGCGTCTACCTCGAGCGACTCACGCAGCCCCTGGCGAGGCATTACCTCGACGAGGTGCTGCCGGACGTGATCGGCGACCTGCATTTCGCCTGGGCGGGCGCGACCGAACCGCCCGCGCCCGGCCGCCCGGGGCGCGGCCATTACTACCGCCTGCAGGGTCCGCGTTTCCTCGCCGAACTCGACAACACCCAGAACGGCGCCAACCACGTCCACACCGTCTGGCGCGACCCCGACGGCGACCACGCCGCAGATCTGCTCTGACGCCGACCCCGGGCCCGACGGGGGTACGGTGTGGGCACGTCTTGTCGCCCGTGTCGGGCAGGAGGTTCGACGTGCCGGTGTCCGAGATTCCCGAGGCCCTCAGCTACGACGACGTACTGCTCGTGCCGCAGGCGTCGGCCGTGCTGCCCCGCGACGTCGACATCGCGACGCAACTGCACGAGGACATCCACCTCAGCCTGCCGCTGCTGTCGGCTGCGATGGACAAGGTCACCGAGGCGGACATGGCCGTCGCGCTGGCCCGCCAGGGCGGCCTCGGCGTGATCCACAAGAACAACTCGATCGAGACCCAGGCGGCGATGGTCGAGTCGGTCAAGCGCTCCGAGTCCGGCTTCATCCTCGACCCGGTGACGCTGCGGCCGCAGGACCCGGTCGACTCCGCCTTCGAGTTGATGGCGCGCTACAAGGTCTCGGGCTTCCCGGTCGTGGACGACGCCGGGCGCCTCGTCGGCATCGTCACCAACCGCGACCTGCGCCTCGACACCGAGTCCGGCCACCCCGTCTCCGAGTACATGACCTCCGAACGGCTCGTCACGGCGCAGCCCGGGACGACGTTGGATCAGGCGCGCGACCTGATGCAGCGCCACCGCGTCGAGAAGCTGCCCATCGTCGGCGACGACGGCGTGCTGACCGGGATGTTCACCTTCAAGGACATCGAGAAGGTGCGCACCTACCCGTCCGCCGCCAAGGACGCCCGGGGCCGGCTGCTGTGCGCCGCGGCCGTCGGTGTCGGGCCCGAGGGCGAGGATCGGGCCGAGGCGCTCGCCGCCGCCGGCGTCGACCTGATCGCCATCGACTCCTCGCACGGTCACTCCGCCGGCATCCTCGAGTTCGCCGCCAAGCTCAAGGACCGGGTGCCCGACGTCGTGCTCATGGTCGGCAACGTCGCCACCGGCGACGCCGTGCGGGCCTGCGCCGACCACGGCGCGGACATCGTCAAGGTCGGCGTCGGCCCCGGCTCGATCTGCACCACCCGCGTGGTCACCGGCGTCGGCATGCCCCAGTTCAGCGCCGTGATGGACTGCGCCGAGGTGGCGAACGAGATCGGCATCGGATCGGTGGCCGACGGCGGCGTGCGCTACTCGGGCGACCTCGTCAAGGCCCTGGCCGCAGGCGCCACCGCGGTCATGGTCGGCAACCTGCTCGCCGGGACCGACGAGTCACCCGGCGAGCAGGTCCTGGTCGGCGGGCGGCGCTACAAGGAATATCGCGGGATGGGCTCGATCGACGCGATGCGCGCGGGGTCCGCGGACCGCTACTTCCAGAACGACAGGCTCGCCGGCAGTGCCCGCGAGGCGGCGGCACAGCCGTCCAAGCTCGTGCCCGAGGGCGTGTCCGGCCTGCTGCCCTACCGCGGCGCCCTGGCCGAGGTCACCACGCAACTCGAGGGCGGACTGCGCGCCGGCATGGGCCTGGTCGGTGCCCCCGACCTGCCGACGCTGGCCGCCAAGGCGAAGTTCGTGCGCCAGACCGCCGCGGGCGCCCGCGAGTCCCACGTCCACGACCTCGACGTCGTCCACGAGGCCCCCAACTACTCGGTGCCCGGCCAGCGCTGACCGGCGCCCGCGGGCAGGTCACTGCTGGTCGAGGGCGGTGAAGGGGCAGCCGTCGCAGAAGGTCTCGCAGCAGTCGACCCGTTCGCCTGCGCCGTAGGGGCAGTGCCGGCAGCCGGACCCGCAGCACTCGCCGCGTGCGGCCAGGTAGGCGGCGGTGAACACCAACGCGCCGGTCGTCGGGTCGAGATAGCCCGGCTCGCCGGCGCGTAGTGCCGCCTCGTGGGCCAGGATCGCGGCGTCGAAGCCGGCGTCATGGGGCGAGAATCGCTCGACCAACGGACGTCGGCGTTCGCCGAGTCCGTCCGGTTCCGGGAGGGCAGCCGCGCTCACTGCTGTTCTCGCCAGGTCCTGGCCGCGTCGAGGGCGACCGCGACGCCGTGCGCGTCGACGTCGGGGACCACGAGGTGGGCGATCGCCTGGATCTCGGGCGGCGCCTGGCCCATCGCGATCGCCGTCCCGGCCACCTCGAGCATCGAGCGGTCGTTCGCGGCGTCACCGATGGCGACGGTCTGGTCGAGGCCGATGCCGAGGTGCTCGGCGGCGCGAGCCAGCGCCCGTCCCTTGTCGGTGTCGGGGTGGGTGGCGTTGACGAAGTGCAGGTGCGGTGCGCGGGGCGAGTCGGCGTGGCCCGGCACCAGGCCGAGTCGCGCGATGCCGTCGACCACCTCGGCGACGCCGGCCGTGTCGAACACCGTCATGGTGATCTTGGGGACCACCTGGCCCGTGAGCTGCGCCGCTTCGGTCAGGATGCCGGACGGCTCGTGGCCGAGCAGGTCCCAGTGGGCGCCGGCGCGCTCGTCCCACGCCGATACCCAGTAGCCGTCGTCGGTGTAGACCTCGAGGTAGGCGTCGTCGCGGGTCCTGGCGAACGCGAGCAGCGCGTCGACCTGTTCGGGGGTGAGCGACCAGGCGGCGACGGTCCGGCCGTCGGCGCGGACCTCGGCGCCGTTGTGCAGCAGGTGCGGTCCGCTGGCCTGCAGTTGCTGCCACAACGCCTGGACGCCGAGCCGGGCTCGCCCCGTGGCGAAGCCGACACGGAGACCGGCCGACTGTGCGGCCACCACGGCCGCGGCCACCTCGTCGGTGGCTTCGGCCTGGGGGCCGACCAGGGTGCCGTCGACGTCGCAGACCACGTAGGCGGGCGCGGCAGGGCGCCAGTCGTCGAACCGGCCCCCTGGACGGATGCCGTCCGTGAGGGTGTGTGCGGAGACCCTCATCGTCAGCCGAGCGCCTTGACCTGGCCGAACCGCTCCTCGTAGTTGGACAGGTTGGTGTTGAGGGCGTTGAGGACCCGTCCGACCATCGTCGGGGCGATGCGCACGCGGCTGACGACCTCGGCGTTGACCTTGCCGGCCTCGCCGGCGGGCAGCAGTTGGCAGAAGTCGAGCGTGAACTCGTGCGGGGAGTGCGACACCACCAGGAAGTTGGCGTACTCGCCGTGCTTGCTGTCGTCTGGCACGACGACCTGGACCTGGGGTTGCTGGCGCGGCTGGTCGGGCGTGGGCTGGTCGGACATGGTGCACCTTCGCTTCTGGAGGGCAGCGGGACACGTTCGGTCGAGGCTATCCGTCGGCCGGGGGGTGGGAGCCGCCGCGCCTAGGCTGGTCGTCGCCCGCCGCCTGCCCGTCCGGACGAAAGTGCCCCGATGCCCCTCGGCCCCCTGACCGACGCCGTCGCCGACGCGACCACGC